>NZ_JBFUCB010000370.1:0-6069 GCF_056405435.1 Rhizobacter sp. P1_G5
TCCCCGGTGCGCTCGACCGCGCCCGCCATGCCTTCGAGCGCGTGCTCGGCTACTACGCGGTCGATGCGGCGGCCGCTCCCGCCAAGCCGCTGCGCGCCGCGCGCCGCTGAATCCGATTTCCCGAGTTTCCATTTCTTTCCCAGGAGTTTTTTCGATGGCTCAGTACACCCCTCCGTTGCGTGACATGCAGTTCCTGATGAGCGAAGTGCTGAACGTGGTCGACGAGCTGAAGGCCCTGCCGGCGCATGCCGACATCGACCTCGACACGATCAACGCCGTGCTCGAAGAGGGCGGCAAGTTCGCATCGCAGGTGGTGTTCCCGCTGAACCAGAGCGGTGATGAAGAGGGCTGCACGCTCGACAAGACCACGCACGAAGTGACCGCGCCGAAGGGCTTCAAGGAAGCCTATGCGCAGTACGTCGAGGGCGGCTGGCCGGCGCTGAGCTGCGACCCGGCCTTCGGCGGCCAGGGCCTGCCGCACGTCGTGAACCAGTGCTTCTACGAGATGCTGAACTCGGCCAACCAGGCCTGGACCATGTACCCCGGCCTGTCGCACGGCGCCTACGAGGCGTTGCACGCCCACGGCACCGACGCGCAGAAGGCGCTGTACCTGCCGAAGCTGACCAGCGGCGTGTGGACCGGCACGATGTGCCTGACCGAGCCGCACTGCGGCACCGACCTGGGCCTGCTGCGCACGAAGGCAGAGCCGCAAGGCGATGGCAGCTACAAACTGACCGGCAACAAGATCTTCATCTCCGCCGGCGAGCACGACCTGGCCGAGAACATCGTCCACCTGGTGCTGGCGCGCCTGCCGGATGCACCGGCCGGCTCGAAGGGCATCTCGCTGTTCGCGGTGCCGAAGTTCAACGTCAATGCCGACGGCTCGATCGGCTCGCGCAACGGCATCTGGTGCGGCGGCCTCGAGCACAAGATGGGCATCCACGGCAACGCGACCGCGCAGATGGTGCTCGAAGGCGCCGTCGGCACGCTGGTCGGCCAACCGAACAAGGGCCTGGCGGCGATGTTCGTGATGATGAACGCCGCCCGCCTGGGCGTCGGCATGCAGTCGCTGGGGCTGACCGAAGTGGCCTACCAGAACGCGGTGGCCTACGCGAAGGAGCGCATCCAGATGCGCGCGCTGTCGGGCCCGAAGAACCCGGACAAGCCGGCCGACACGATCATCGTGCACCCCGACGTGCGCAAGATGCTGCTGACTGCCCGCGCCTATGCCGAAGGCGGCCGCGCGCTCGCGATGTGGACCACGCTGCAGCTCGACAAGGAGCTGGCCTCGGACGATGAGGACGTGCGCAAGGACTGCGCCGACCTGGTCGCGCTGATCACGCCGATCATCAAGGCCTTCATCACCGACAACGGCTGGATCGCGACCTCGCACTGCATGCAGGTGTTCGGCGGCCACGGCTACATCAAGGAATGGGGCATGGAGCAGTACGTGCGCGATGCCCGCATCAACATGATCTACGAGGGCACCAACACGATCCAGTCGCTGGACCTGCTGGGCCGCAAGATCCTCTCCGACAACGGCGCCAAGCTGAAGAAGTTCGGCAAGCTGGTGCAGGAGTTCGTCGAGGAAGAAGGCACGAACGAGGCGATGCAGGAGTTCGTGAACCCGCTGGCCGAGCTGGGCGACAAGGTCACGAAGCTGACCACCGAGCTGGGCATGAAGGCCTTCGGCAACGCCGACGAAGTGGGCGCGGCCGCGGTCGACTACCTGCGCGTGGCCGGCCACCTGGTGTTCGCGTATTTCTGGGCCCGCATGGCGAAGGTCGCGCTGGCCAAGGTGGACGGCGGTGATCCGTTCTACAAGGCCAAGCTCGCGACGGCACGCTTCTACTACGCGAAGCTGCTGCCCGAGACCGCCTCGCTGATCCGCACCGCGCGCACCGGCCTGAAGCCGCTGATGGAAATGGACGAGGCGCTGTTCTGAGCCTCTGCCTTGCACCCCGTCGAAACAAAACAAATCAGGAGAGACAAGCGATGAAGAGACTGCTGCTGGCACTCGCCGCCACGCTGGCCGTGGCGGGCGCCCATGCCCAGGCCACGCCCGCAGGGCTGTGGAAGACGATCGACGACAGCACGAAGAAGGAGCGCTCGCTGGTGCGCATCGTCGAGACCGACGGCGTGATCAGCGGCAAGCTCGAGAAGCTGCTGGATCCCGATGCGAAGCAGGACGCCGTCTGCGACGAATGCAGCGACGACCGCAAGGGCCAGCCGCTGGTCGGGCTGTCGATCATCCGCGGCGCGAAGAAGAGCGCTGACACCGACGGCTTGTGGGACGGGGGCAGCATCCTCGACCCGGCCAACGGCAAGACCTACAAGCTGCGCCTGAAGCCGATCGAGGGCGGCAAGAAGCTGGAAGTTCGAGGCTATGTCGGCGCGCCGCTGTTCGGCCGCACCCAGACCTGGATCCGGGTCGAGTAAATCAAAGTCAAAGGAGAAGAAACATGAGTCGCTTCAACGTCCGCAAGGTCGCCGTGCTCGGCGCCGGCGTGATGGGCGCGCAGATCGCCGCCCACCTGGTCAACGTCAAGGTGCCGGTCGTGCTGTTCGACCTGCCGGCAAAAGATGGCCCGAAGAACGGCATCGTCACGAAGGCCGTCGAAGGCCTGAAGAAGCTGAAGCCGTCGCCGCTGGGCATCCCGGAAGACGCCGCGCTGATCCAGCAGGCCAACTACGAGGAGCACAGCGAGCTCCTGAAGGATTGCGACCTGATCATCGAGGCCATCGCCGAGCGCATGGACTGGAAGCTCGACCTGTACAAGAAGATCGCGCCCTTCATTGCGCCGCACGCGATCGTCGCGAGCAACACCTCGGGCCTGTCGATCACCAAGCTGGCGGACGTGCTGCCCGAAGAGATCAAGCCGCGCTTCTGCGGCATCCACTTCTTCAACCCGCCGCGGTACATGTACCTGGTGGAGCTGATCCCGACCCCGGCGACGCGGCCGGAGATCCTCGACCAGCTCGAGACCTTCGTGACCACCGCGGTCGGCAAGGGCGTCGTGCGCGCGAAGGACACGCCGAACTTCATCGCCAACCGCGTCGGCATCGCCGGCATGCTGGCGACGATCAAGGAAGCCGAGAACTTCGGGCTGACCTATGACGTGGTCGATGACCTGACCGGCAAGAAGATGGGCCGCGCGAGCTCGGGCACCTTCCGCACCGCGGACGTGGTCGGCCTCGACACGATGGCGCACGTCGTGAAGACGCTGCAGGACAACCTGGCCGACGACCCGTTCTTCCCGAGCTACGCGACGCCGCCGGTGCTGGCCAAGCTGATCGAGCAGGGCGCGCTGGGCCAGAAGAGCGGCGCCGGCTTCTACAAGAAGGTCGGCAAGGACATCCTGCGCCTCGACCCGGCCAAGGCTGACTACGTGCCCGCGGGTGGCAAGGCCGACGAGATCGTCGCGCGCATGCTGAAGAAGGCCGCGCCCGAGCGCCTGAAGCTGCTGCGTGAATCCACCAACCCGCAGGCGCAGTTCCTGTGGGCGATCCTGCGCRACAGCTTCCACTACGTCGCGGTGCACCTGGCCGACATCGCCGATTCGGCGCGCGAGGTCGATTTCGCGATGCGCTGGGGCTTCGGCATGCAGCAAGGCCCGTTCGAGCTGTGGCAGGCCGCCGGCTGGAAGCAGGTGGCCGAATGGGTCAAGGCCGACATCGACGCCGGCAAGGCGCTGAGCAAGGCGCCGCTGCCGGCCTGGGTGTTCGACGGGCGCGAGGGCGTGCACTCGCCGGAAGGCTCGTGGAGCGCTTCGCAGAACAAGTACATCCCGCGCAGCACGCTGCCGGTGTATGCCCGCCAGCACTTCCCCGAGGCCGTGCTCGGCTCGGGCGCGGCCGATCCGCTGAAGGCCGGCACGCAGGAGTTCAAGAACGAGGAAGTGCGCGTCTGGTCGCTCGACGGCGAGGTGCTGATCGCCAGCATCACCGCGAAGCTGCACCTGATCAGCCCGACCGTCACCGAGGGCCTGCTGAAGGCGGTCGAGATCGCCGAAGCGAAGTACAAGGGCCTGGTGATCTGGTCGCCGGATGACGTGTTCTCGGCCGGTGCCAACCTCGAGGCGCTGATGCCGGTCTTCATGAAGAGCGGCGCCAAGGGCATCGCCCCTGAAGAGAAGAAGCTGCAGGACGCGATGCTGCGCATCCGCTACGCGCAGGTCCCGGTCGTCTCGGCGATCCGCGGCATCGCGCTGGGCGGCGGCTGCGAGCTGTCGGTGTACTCGGCCAAGCGCGTCGCGGCGATGGAAAGCTACGTCGGCCTGGTCGAAGTGGGCGTCGGCCTGATCCCGGGCGGCGGCGGTCTCGCGTACATCGCGCGCCGTGCGGCCGAGATGGCGAGCGCCGCGAACGCCAACGCCGACATCCTGAAGTTCCTGACCGACGGCTTCACGAACGCCGCGATGGCCAAGGTGGGCACCAGCGCGATCGAGAGCCGCAAGCTCGGCTACCTGCTGTGGAGCGACGTGATCGTTCCCAACAAGGACGAGCTGCTGTTCGTCGCGATCCAGCAGGCGAAGGCGATGTTCGACAGCGGCTACCGCGCACCGGCGAAGACGCTGTTCCCGGTGGCCGGCCGCAACGCCATTGCCACCATCAAGGCGCAGCTCGTCAACATGCGTGACGGCGGCTTCATCAGCGCGCACGACTTCCACATCTCGGCGCTGATCGCCGACGTGGTGTGCGGCGGCGATGTCGATGCCGGCTCGCTGGTCAGCGAGGAGTACCTGATGGCGCTGGAGCGCAAGCACTTCTGCGGGCTGCTGGAGCACCCGAAGAGTCAAGAACGGATCATGGGCATGCTGCAAACGGGCAAGCCTGTTCGCAACTGAGCGGAGAACACAACATGAGCAAGCAAGTGCAAGACGCCTACATCGTCGCCGCCACCCGCACCCCGATCGGCCGTTCGGGCCGTGGGTGCTTCAAGAACACCCGCCCCGACGACCTGCTGGTCACCGCGATCCGCAGCGCGATGGCCCAGGTGCCGACGCTGGACCCGAAGGCGATCGAGGACGCCATCATCGGCTGCTCGTTCCCCGAGGGCGAGCAGGGCATGAACATGGCCCGYATCGCGGTCGCGCTGGCCTTCGCGCACCCGGTGGGCGGCGTGACGGTCAACCGCTTCTGCGCCTCGGGCGTGACGGCGATCCAGATGGCCGCCGACCGCATCCGCGTCGGCGAGGCCGACGTGCTGATCGCCGGCGGTGCCGAGTCGATGAGCCTGGTGCCGATGGGCGGCAACAAGCCGTCGTTCAACCCGCAGGTGTTCGCGAAGGATGAGAACGTCGGCATCGCCTACGGCATGGGGCTGACGGCCGAGAAAGTCGCCGCGCAATGGAAGGTCAGCCGCGAGGCGCAGGACGCGTTCGCGTACGAATCGCACATGCGCGCGCTGAAGGCGCAGAAGGCGGGAGAGTTCACGGACGAGATCACGCCGATCGAGATCGTCGAGCGCTTTCCGAACCTGCTGACCGGTGAGCAGGGCGTGAAGACCCGCACCGTGAGCCTCGACGAAGGCCCGCGCGCCGACACCTCGCCGGAAGGCCTGGCCAAGCTGAAGGCGGTGTTCGCCGCCAAGGGCAGCGTGACCGCCGGCAACAGCTCGCAGACGAGCGACGGCGCCGGCGCGCTGATCCTCGCGAGCGAGAAGGCCGTCAAGCAGTACGACCTGAAGCCGTTGGCGCGCTTCGTCAGCTTCGCGGCGCGCGGCGTGCCGCCGGAGATCATGGGCATCGGCCCGATCGAGGCGATCCCGGCCGCGCTGCGCTATGCCGGCCTGAAGCAGCAGGACCTGGACTGGATCGAGCTGAACGAGGCGTTYGCCGCGCAGTCGCTGGCGGTGATCAACAGCGTCGGGCTCGATCCGGCCAAGGTGAACCCGATGGGCGGCGCGATCGCGCTGGGCCATCCGCTGGGCGCCACCGGGGCGATCCGCGCCGCGACGGTCATCCACGCGCTGCGCCGCCACAACCTGAAGTACGGGATGGTGACGATGTGCGTCGGTACCGGCCAGGGCGCTGCGGGAATTTTTGAGCGCGTCTGATCTCTTCAAGC
>NZ_JBFUCB010000371.1:0-6047 GCF_056405435.1 Rhizobacter sp. P1_G5
ACCTGCAGGTGCTCGAGTTCGAGCCGCAGGTGGCCGACGAGCCGCGGCTGCAGCAGATGCTGGGCGCCGCGACGCGCGCGGCCCGGCGCGGCGCCGAGCTGACCGGCAAGCTGCTCGCGTTCTCGCGCCGCCAGCGCCTGGTGCCCACGCGCGTGGAGCCGGCACTGCTGCTGCACTCGCTGGCCGACATGCTGCACCGCACGCTCGACGAGCGGGTGCAGATCGTCGTCGACGCGGCCGACGATTGCCCGGGTTGCCGGGCCGATCCGGGCCAGCTGGAATCGGCACTGCTCAACATCGCGATCAATGCGCGCGACGCGATGCCCGAGGGCGGCACGCTGTCGTTCAGCTGCCAGCCGTGCCGGCGCGTTCCGGCGCAGGTGGCGGCCGAGCTGGCCGATCCGGACCAGGCCGGCACGGTGCCGCAGCAAGATGCGTTCGTCGCGATCAGCGTCTCGGACACCGGCCACGGCATGTCCGAGGCGGTGCGCGACCGCGCCTTCGAGCCGTTCTTCACGACCAAGGAGGCCGGGCGCGGCACCGGCCTCGGGCTGAGCACGGTGTACGGCTTCGCGAAGCAGTCGCACGGCGCGGTGGTGATCGACTCGGCACCCGGCACCGGCACGCGCGTCACGCTGTACCTGCCGCGCTTCGACCTGGTCGACCGCACCGAGGCGCGCGGCGGTGCGACGGCGGCACTGCCGCCGGGGCTGCGGGTGATGGTGGTCGAGGACGACCCGGAGGTGCTGGCGGTGTGCCGCAACTTCCTGCTCGCGCTGAAGTGCGAGGTGACGGTCCATTCGAGTGCCGAGCCGGCGCTGGCCGCGCTGGAACGCACGCAGCCGATCGACCTGCTGCTCAGCGACGTGATCCTCGGGGCCGGCATGCGCGGCACCGAACTCGCACGGCGCGCGAAGGCCTTGCGGCCGGCGCTGGCGGTGCTGCTGATGTCCGGCTATTCGTCGGAGGCGATGGTGGGCGACGGCAGCATCGGGCTGCCGTGGGAGCTCTTGCGCAAGCCCTATTCGCGCGAGGAGCTGTCCGACGCGATCGTGCGGGCGATCACTGCAGCACCCGCGACGCTGGCGTCATCGCCGCCTGGATGAACGAGGCGAGTGCCTCGGTGCTGGCGATGCACAGGTCGCGCCGGCCCTTCTCGGTGAAGCGGATCACGTTGCTGCGCGCCATGCGCGACAGCGCGCGGCTGACGCTCTCGAGCGTCATGCCCAGGTAGTTGCCGATCTCGGCGCGCGTCATGCGCAGCGTGATCTGGTCGGCGCGCAGGCCGCGCTGCGACAGAGACTCGGCCCAGTAGCGCAGGAAGTCGGCCACCCGCGCATCGGCCGGCAGCGTCCCCAGCGACAGCAGCGAATCGCGGTCGCGCGAGATCTCGCGGCTCATCGCGGCATGCAGCAGGCCGAGCAGCGCCGGCTGGCGGGCGGCGGCGAGCAGCAGCGTGTCGTAGCGGATGGCCCAGACCTCGCCGGTGTCCATCGCGATCGCATCGCAGCCGTACTGGCCGTGGGCGATGCCGTCGAAGCCCATCCAGTCGCCCTTGAAGTGCAGCCCGACGACCTGTTCGCGCCCGTCGGCCGCGACGTTCAGCGTCTTGAAGAAGCCGGAGTTGATGATGTACAGGCACTGGAAGCCCTGGCCGCCCTGGAACACCGTGTCGCCGGCATGCACGATGCGGCGTTGCAGCTCGACGGATCCGGCCAGCAGCTTCAGCGAGTCGTTGACCCGGGCGCACACCGTGTCGGCGTCGGGCCGGGCCGGGCCGCGCGCTGCCGCAGCAGCAGAATGCATCGGCATCGGCGGGCGGACGGCGGATTCGGTGTGCATCGTGGCGGTCTGCATGGCGGGCTCCTGTGGGTGTTGTGGTATGGACAAGAGCTTAGGAACCGCGTGTCAATGTCGCGCGAATGCGCCGGATCGCTGCGTAACAGCGAGTGAACGGTTGGTGTCCGGCATGTATCAGCCGYGCCGACCTGGGGTCTCATCACCGATGAGCGCGCAATGGCTTGACGGGTATCAAGCCCGGCGCGGCCGGGCCCACTAGGCTGCCTCCACGCCCTTGGAAGGGTTTTGCAGGAGGTCGCCATGTCCACGCCATCCATCGTTTCCGCGCCGCCCTCGCGCGAGCGCACGCCGGCCGTCGCCGAGTCCGTCTCCGGGACGTGGGCACCGCTGCGCCAGCGGCTGTCGCTGGGCGCCCTGACGAGCCTGGTGATCGGCTCGATGATCGGTTCCGGGGTGTTCTCGCTGCCGCAGAACATGGCGGCCGGCGCGGGTGCGGGTGCGATCCTGATCGGCTGGGGGATCACCGCGCTCGGCATGCTGTCGCTGGCGATGATGTTCCTGCAGCTTGCGCAGGCCGCGCCCGGCGTGACCGGTGGCGTCTACGGCTATGCGCGGGCCGGGTTCGGGGACTTCGTCGGCTTCCAGTCGGCCTGGGGCTACTGGCTGTCGGCGCTGATCGGCAATGCCGGCTACCTGGTCGTGATCGTCGCGGCGGTGTCGAACCTGCTGCCGGCGGCCGGGCTCGGCGCCGGCGACACCGCGGTGGGCGTCGCGGCGGCGTCGGTGCTGCTGTGGGGCTACCACGGGCTGGCGTTGCGCGGCGTGCGCACCGCGGCGGCGGTCAACACGCTGGTGACGCTGTCGAAGCTCGTGCCGCTGCTGATGTTCGTCGGGCTGGTGGGCGTGGCCTTCAAGGCGCCGACCTTCTCGCTGTCGATGTGGGGCGATGCGAAGCTCGGGCCGGTGTTCGACCAGGTGCGCTCGACGATGCTGGTCACCGTGTGGGCCTTCATCGGCATCGAGGGGGCCTCGGTGTTCTCGGCGCGGGCGCGCAGCGCCGGCGACGTCGGCCGCGCGACGATGCTCGGCTTCGGCGCGACGCTCCTGCTGTACATGGCGATCACGCTGCTGTCGCTCGGCGTCGTGCCGCAGGCCGAGCTCGCGCAGATGGCCAACCCGTCGATGGCCGGGGTGCTGCAGAAGGTGGTCGGGCCCTGGGGTGCGGTGCTCGTGAACATCGGCCTGCTGGTGTCGGTGGGCGGCGCGATGCTCGCGTGGACGATGCTGGCGGCCGAGGTGCCGTACAGCGCCGCGAAGGAGGAGGTGTTCCCGGGCGGCTTCGGCGGCGAGAACCGCCGGCAGGCGCCGGCCGCCGCGCTGTGGTGGAGCAACGGCATCGTGCAGGCGGTGCTGCTGCTGTCGCTGCTGGCCGGCAATGCCTACCTCGCGCTGATCAAGCTGGCGACCTCGACCATCCTGCTGCCTTACCTGGTGTGCGCGCTGTTCGCGCTGCGGCGCGGTGCGGGCTCGCGCGCGCTGCTGCTGACCGGTGCGGTCGCGACGGTCTACAGCGCCTGGCTCGTGTATGCGGCCGGGCCGGTGTACCTGTTGCTGACGGCGCTGGTCTACGTGCCCGGGCTGGCGGTGCACGCGCTTGCGCGGCGGCGCCGCGGCCTGCCGGTGTACGCGGGGGCGGGCGAGCAGGTGGTGGCCGTGCTGCTGCTGGCGGCGGCCTTCGTGACGCTGTGGCTGATCGCCGGTGGCGTGCTGGACTTGCAGAAGCTCTGAGAGGCTGTGGACCAAACGATGAACTGGGGCGTGCATTCGGAGATCGGGAGGCTGCGCAGCGTGCTGGTGTGCCGCCCGGGGCTGGCGCAGCGGCGGCTGACGCCGGACAACTGCCGTGGCTTGCTGTTCGACGACGTGCTGTGGGTGGAGCGCGCGCAGCGCGATTTCGCGCAGTTCGTCTCGGAGATGGCGCGGCGCGGCGTCGAAGTGCTGGAGCTGCACGAGCTGCTGGCCGAGACGCTCGCGCAGCCCGAGGCGCGGCGCTGGGTGCTGCAGCACCGGGTGATGCCCGACAGCGTCGGGCTCGGCATGCTGGACGACCTGCATGCGGCGCTGGCCGAGCTGCCGCCGGCCCGGCTGGCCGAGCTGCTGATCGGCGGCATGACGAAGTCGGAGCTGCCGTTCCGCCCGAACGGCCTGCTGGGCCCGTACCTGGACATGCACGACTTCGTGCTGCCGCCGTTGCCGAACAGCCTGTTCACGCGCGACGCGAGCAGCTGGCTCTACGGCGGCGTGGTGCTGAATCCGATGTTCTGGCCGGTGCGCCGCGGCGAGACGCTGCTGAAGGCGGCGGTGTACCGCTTCCACCCGCGCTTCGTGAACGGCGGCTTCGAGACCTGGTGGGGCGGTGACATGCGCGACCATGGTCTCGCGACGCTGGAAGGCGGCGACCTGATGCCGCTCGGGCGCGGCGTGCTGCTGGTGGGCATGGGCGAGCGCAGCAGCCCGCAGGCGGTGGTGCAACTGGCGCACCGGTTGTTCGAGCACGGCGCGGCGCGGCGCGTGATCGCGGCGCAGATGCCGCGCGCCAGGGCCGCGATGCACCTGGACACGGTGTTCACGCCCTGTTCGCGCGAGGTGGTGACCTATTTCCCCGAGGTGGTGGACCGCCTGGTGTGCCACGAGCTGGAACCGGGGCCGCGCGGCGGGCCGCCGCGCATCCGCACGCTGGCGGGCCAGCACCTGCTGGACGTCGTGAGCGCGGCGCTGGAGGTGCCGGCGCTGAACGCGATCGCGACCGGGGGCGACGATTTCGAGAGTGCACGTGAGCAATGGGACGACGGCAACAACCTGCTGGCGCTGGAGCCGGGGGTGGTGGTCGGCTACGACCGCAACACGCAGACGAACCGCAAGCTGCGCGCGGCCGGGATCGAGGTGATCGAGATCCCGGGCGGCGAGCTGGGCCGCGGGCGGGGCGGGGCGCATTGCATGAGCTGCCCGCTGAGCCGCGACGCGGTGGTGTATTGAATCGAGGAAAGGGGAGTGCGATGGCCTACAACCTGAAGAACCGCAGCCTGTTGTCGCTGGACGAGCTGAACGCGCGCGACATCCAGCACCTGCTGGAGATGTCGCACGAGCTCAAGCGCGCGAAGGCGGCGGGCACCGAGCAGCCGACGCTGCGCGGTCGCAACATCGCGCTGATCTTCGAGAAGTCGTCGACGCGCACGCGCTGCGCGTTCGAGGTGGCGGCGCACGACCAGGGGGCGCACGTCTCGTTCATCGGTCCGGGCGATTCGCAGCTGGGCGAGAAGGAGAGCGTGAAGGACACGGCGCGGGTGCTGGGCCGGCTGTACGACGCGATCGAGTACCGGGGGTTCGCGCAGCAGACGGTGAAGGACCTGGCCGCGCATGCGGGCGTGCCGGTCTACAACGGGCTGACGAACGAGTTCCACCCGACGCAGATCCTGGCCGACCTGATGACGATGCAGGAGCACTGCGACAAGCCGCTGCGCGAGATGCGGGTGGCCTACCTGGGCGATGCCCGCTACAACATGGGCGACTCGCTGTTGCAGGGGGCGGCGCTGATGGGCATGGACCTGCGCATCGCGGCACCGCGGGTGCTGTGGCCGGCGCCCGAGATCCAGGCGCAGTGCGAGGCGCTGGCGCGCGTGAGCGGCGCGAAGCTGACGCTGACCGAGGCGCCGCTGCAGGCGGTGGAGGGTGTCGACTTCGTCTACACCGACGTGTGGGTGTCGATGGGGGAGCCGGAGGCGGCCTGGGCCGAGCGGATCGCGTTGCTGAGGCCGTACCAGGTGAATGCACGGCTGATGGCGGCGACCGGCAATGCAGCCGTCAAGTTCATGCACTGCCTGCCGGCGTACCACAACCGGGAGACGCGGCGCGGGGAGGAGATCTTCCAGCGCTTCGGGCTCGACGGAATGGAGGTGACGGACGAGGTCTTCGAGTCGCCGGCCTCGATCGTCTGGGACCAGGCGGAGAACCGGATGCACACCATCAAGGCGCTCCTTGTGGCGACCTTGGGGTGATCCAGTTTCACTTCTTCCTTCTGCGCTGCAAAGGCGCGTGGGGGWGGCCGTGGCGCGCCGTCCGGTGCGGTCAGCGCCCCTGGCGGGGCGCTGACTCCCCTCCACTGACTGGTTTCAAGGCCCGTCGCCCAAACTCCCGCCACTCACTTCGTTCGTTGTGGTCAAACAGTGGGCGACAGTCAGTGCACGAAG
>NZ_JBFUCB010000372.1:0-6019 GCF_056405435.1 Rhizobacter sp. P1_G5
CGCCCGCACCGGCCCCCGCTCCGGCGCCTGCTCCCGCCCCGGCACCGGCCCCCGCGCCCGCCCCGGCGCCCGCACCCGTCCCTGGCCGCGGCGCCAATGTGCCCTGGGTCGAGTACCAGGCTGAAGACGGCACCACCAACGCCCAGATCCTCGGCCCGAGCCGCCAGAAGTGGGACGCGAACCACATCGAGGCCGAGGCCATCGGCCGCAAGGCGGTGCGCCTGAACAAGACCGGCGACTACGTGTCGTTCAAGACCACGAAGGCCGGCAACGGCGTCGTCGTGCGCTACTCGATCCCCGACGCCCCGGGCGGCGGCGGCATCGACAGCACGCTGGGCCTGTACGTGAACGGCGTGCGCGTGAAGACGCTGCCGCTGACCTCGCGCTACAGCTGGTCGTACCAGGGCGGGCTGATCGGCGACCCGATCGTCGACAAGCCGGCCGGCCTGCCGCACACCTTCTTCGACGAGGTGCGCACGCTGGTCGACAACATCCCGGCCGGCGCGACGGTGATGCTGCGCCGCGACGCGCAGGACACCGCGGCGTTCTACGTGATCGACCTGGTCGACATCGAGCCGGTGCCGACCGCGCTGACGATGCCGGCGGGCTTCACGTCGGTGACGCAGTTCGRCATCCAGCCGAACGACGGCAAGGACCACGCCGACGACGTGCTGCGTGCGATGCGCTCGACCAGCAAGCTGTGGTTCCCGCCGGGCGACTACCTGCTGCAGAAGATCAGCGGCGGCAACGTCGGGCTCGACAACCCGGGCATCGAGGTGCGCGGCGCGGGCATGTGGTACACGAACCTGAAGGGTCCGAAGTCGCTGTTCTTCTGCTACGGCGCGAGCGCGAAATGCGTGTTCGGCGATTTCTCGATCCTCGGCGAATCGAAGGCGCGGGCCGAGGAATCGGAAGGCGTGCAGAAGGCCTTCGCCGGCCCGATGGGCGCCAACAGCCTGATCGAGAACGTCTGGATCGAGCACGTGGTCGGTGCGATCTGGGTCGGCAACGATCCCCCGTACCAGACCCAGCCGACGCAGAACCTGACGGTCCGCAACTGCCGCATCCGCAACACGTATGCGGACGGGATCAACTTCGACAACGGCACCTCGAACTCGGTGGTCGAGAACTGCCACCTGCGCAACACCGGCGACGACGCGCTGGTGGTGTGGTCGATCAAGTGGACCGACTGGGTCAAGGAGAAGACCTACCAGCTGGGCGACAACTTCATCAGCCCGGAGGGCAAGAACGCGCCCGACCAGGGCCAGGGCGTCAACAACGTGTTCCGCAACAACACGGTGCAGATGCCGTGGCGCGCGAACTGCTTCGCGGCCTACGGCGGCGCGAACAACGTGTTCAAGGACAGCGTCTGCGAAGACGTGCTGACCTACCCGGGCATCCTGATCGACAACGAGTTCAGCCCGTACCCGTTCGGCCCGGCGACCACGACCTTCAGCAACATCTCGCTGATCCGCGCGGGCGGCCCGATGTTCATGGAGAACACCGCGACGCCGTGGCAGCACGGTGCGCTGAAGTTCTACATGCGCGAAGGCGGCATCAACGACATCCTGGTGGAGAACGTCGACATCGTCGACCCGACCTACTCGGGCATCGAGTTCCGCGGCTTCGGCACCGCCTTCGTGCCGCCGGGCGAGAAGTTCCACCCGGACCTGCTGCGTGACGCCGACAACGCGCAGATGCGCAACGTGAAGCTGAAGAACATCCGCATCACCAACCCGGGCAGGTACGGCATCGAGGTCATCGACAACGGTGGCCGCGGGGCGGTGAACTTCGACGGCGTGGTGGTGACGAACCCGGCGCTCGGCGGCCTGAAGCAGGACACCGCGCCGAGCAGCTTCTTCATCCGCGGGACCGGCAACTCGGGCTGGTAAGCCCCCACGTTCACGCCCGGGCGGGCCCCTCGGTAGAGTGGGCCCGCATCAACCACTGCCGGGACCGTGAATGCTGAAGATCTGGGGCAATGCCGATTCGATCAACGTGCAGAAGGTGCTGTGGTGCTGCGAGGAGATCGGCCTCGCCTACGAACGGATCGATGCCGGACGGCACTACGGCGTGGTCGACACCGCGGAGTTCCGCCGCCTGAACCCGAACGGGCTGGTGCCGACGATCGACGACGACGGCTTCGTCGTGTGGGAGTCCGGCACCGTGCTGCGCTACCTCGCGGCCAAGCATGCGGCCGGCAGCCTGTGGCCGGAGGACGTCGCGGCGCGCGCCGAAGTCGACCGCTGGATCGACTGGTCGAACTCGACGCTGTGGCCGTCGATGGTGCCGATCTTCCGCGCCTTCCTGCGCACGCCCGAGCATGAGCGCGACGACAACCTCGTGGAGGCCGCGCGCCGCGAGACGCTGGATGCGATGCACGTTCTCGACGCGCAACTCGAAGGCCGCGCGTTCGTCGGCGGCGAGCGCTTCACGATGGGCGACATCGCGCTCGGCTGCGCGGTGTGGCGCTGGATGACGCTGCCGATCGAGCGCGACGAACTGCCGCAGGTGCAGCGCTGGTTCGATGCGTTGTCGAAGCGGGAGGCGTATCGGAAGGTGGTGATGCTGCCGTTGGTGTGAAGGGTCGCCGGTAGCGATTTCGCATCACCGCGAGCGGAATTGCATCAGCTGCTGCCTTCCATCGAGAGCATCACCGTCTCGAACAGCAACTCGTCCAGCCGCTCCAGCGGCACCGCCTCGTCCCGAGGCTGGGCCAGGGCGAGTTGCGCGACCAGTTCGCCGATGAACGCATTCAGCACCGGCCGTGCCGGCAGCCACTCCTGTTCGCCGCTGCGGCGCTTCAGTACCAGCAGCTCGGCGATCTCGTGCCGCACCGCCGGGTCGCCCACCATCGCGTCGACCAGCGCCTCGAAGGCCATCGGCGGGGCCTCCGGCCGCTCGAGCACCCACTTGGCGGCCAGCAGCGGGCGCAGCACGTAGAGGTATTTCTTCGCGCGCACCTGCTCGCCGTGCAGGTACTCCCGGAAATTGCCGCGGCCCATCGCGTGGTAGTGGTGTAGTCCGAATCCGGCGACGCGAAACCCCAGCCCCGGCTGCCGGACTCGCAGGCGAACAGGATGCGCACGCCTTCCTGCGCCTCGACGGCGGCGAGCTTGTCCATGATCTCGGCCCGGATCGCGGGGTCGATCGGCTGGGTGTCATGCGGTGGCGTGTCGGCAGCGGTCATGGGATCTCCTTGGCGCGGCATTCTCTCCGCTGGCAAGGTAAAGACTCTTCACCCCGGTGCGACAATCTCCCGCTGCCCGCCGCCTTCCCTTCGCTCCCGCCGTGTCCGACAACATCACCCTGCTGCGCCGACAGAACGCCCTGACGCTGTTCCAGCGCTTCGCCGAGGCGCAGATGCGCGACGGCATCGCCCCGAAGGGCATGGAGCAGCTGTTCGCGCAGGCCCTGCAGATCAGCCCCAGCATGTGGAGCCAGATCAAGAGCAGCCGGCCGATCGGCGACAAGCTCGCGCGGCAGATCGAGGCGGCACGCGAACAGCCGGCCGGCTGGCTGGATGAGGCGCACGAGCCGCAGGGGCTGACGCCCTCGGAACTGCAGTTCCTGCAACTCGCGCTGACCGCCTGGCGGGCGACCAACGCCGAGGGGCGCCGGCAGCTGCGGCACGCGGTCAAGCAGATCGCCGACGGCCAGCCCTGATCGCCGCGCCGCGTTCAGCGGTGCGCCCGGCTCTCCATCAGGCGCTTCAGCGCCTGCAGGTCGCTCAGTACATGCGCGCAGTCCTTCTCGAACTGCGTGCTGTCGACCCCGTCGGCCCGAAACACCGTGAACGTCAGCTCGCAGCCATCCCCATTGGCCACCGCGCGCAGCGGGTTGTGGAATACCGTGCCGTCGGGCAGCGTGACCTCGTGGTCCAGCACGCCGTACGGGTTGTCGGGCGTCATCTCGACCTGCACCCGCCCCATCGGCGATTCGGCCCACCAGCGCCCGCCTTCCTCGGCGATGCCGGCCGCGAGACCCGAGGCCCATTGCGGCAGCAGCGACGGCTGGCGCGCGAACTCGTAGACGACCTGCCAGGGCACGGCGATCGAGACGGTGACGATGCGGACATCCTGCAGCATGGATCGCTCCTTGATTCCAGCGAACCTCGTCGAGGCAATCAGCGTGCCGGCCCGCGCAGCGGCAACGCCGCCACCAACACGCCGAGCACCAGCCCGCCCAGCACGTCGACCACCACGTGCTGGCGGATCGCGATCGTCGAATAGGCGATGCCGATGCACCACGCCAGGTTCACCCACCGCAGCACGACCGGCACCTCGAGCTCGCGCAGCTGGCGCGCGAGCAGGTGGCAGGTCAGCACCGCGAACGACACGTGCAGCGACGGGAACGCGTTGCGCGACGCGTCGCCCGCGCGCAGGAACTGCAGGCTGCCGTACTGCGACCAATCGACGCCGAAATCCGGCACCGCGCTCGGGTAGAACAGGTAGAACGCGAAGCCGATGGCGCTCATCAGCGCGGCCCGCAGCGTGTAGCGCGCGAGCTCGCCGCCGTCCTTCGAGAACGCCGGCGCGAGCGACACGTAGACCCACAGCGACGCATACACCGGCAGCAGCCCCTCGCGCAGCGTGAACCAGCGGTCCAGCGCCAGCACCGGCATCACCGTGACGGCGGCCTGCGGCGAGCGCGCGGCCCAGAAATACAGCACGAAGAACAGCGAGATGCCGGCGCTGATGCCCACCAGCTTGGTCGGCCACAGCGCGAGCAGGCGCCGCACGACGGCACGGGGCCAGGAATCTGCGGGGCGGGAGAGCACGGTCGAGGTCACGGTGGGCGGATCGGAGGCAGGGCAGACGCGCATCATCGCGCGGTTTGGCTTGTCATTGCCTTGGCCCGCCGACGTAGGCCAGCAAACCCTCGACCAGCGCATCGAAGGCGACGCGGCAGCGCGGGCTGCTGCGCAGGTCTTCATGCATCGTGACCCAGGTCGGCAGCGGCAGCGTGAAGAGCTTCGGCAGCAGCCGCACCAGGCTGCCGTCGCGCCGGGCGAGAGGCACCTGGCACATGCCGATGCCGGCCCCGGCGCGGATCAGCGCCAGCTGCGCCACGTTGCTGTCGCTGCGCAGCGTGAAGACCTCGCGCCGCAGGCCGTGCAGCGCCTTCTCGGCCTGGCGCAGCCACGCGGACGGCTGGTCGTAGCCGATCGCCGCGTGGCCCGCGAGCTCTTCGGGCCGGCGCGGCGTGCCGCGGCGCTCGAGGTAGTCGCGCCGCGCGTACAGGCCCAGCTCGATGTCGCCGACGTGGCGCGCGACCAGCTGCTCCTGCTTCGGCTGCACCATGCGCACCGCGATGTCGGCCTCGCGGCGCAGCAGGTCCTGCAGCTTGTCGGTCAGCACCAGCTCGATCTTCAGCTGCGGATGCGCCTCGTGCAGCCCGGCCAGGATCGGCGGCAGCACCTCGATGCCCATCACGTCGCTGCAGCTGATGCGCACCGTGCCCTTGACGGCGCCGCCATCACCCTGGCCGCCGGCCGCGCGCTCCAGCGCCGCCGCGGTGCTCTGCATCGCCTCGGCATACGGGCGCAGCGACTGTGCCGCCTCGGTCGGCAGCAGGCCGGCCTGCGACCGCGTGAACAGCACGATGCCGAGCGCCTGCTCGAGCGCGGCCACGTGCCGGCCGACGGTGGGCTGCGTGATGCCGAGCAGGCGCGCGGCCCCCGACAGCGAGCCCTCGTCGAGCACGCCGAGGAAGCTGCGGTAGAGCTCCCAGCCGATGGTTGAAGTCATACATGAATGTATAGCGTCACCACGATGTTCGGCAATTCCATTCGAGCCCGCCGCCGCCCAGAATCCGCTCCATACCCACCACCCACCTGGAGATCGAGATGAACGACGGCCACATCCACGACGGCAACAAGACGGCCCTGGTGCTGGGCGCCACCGGCGGCATCGGCGGCGAGGTCGCGCGCCAGCTGCGCGACGCGGGCTGGACGGTGCGCGCACTGCAGCGCAGCGCCGCCGAGCCGATGCAGCAACGCGATGGCATCACCTGGCTG
>NZ_JBFUCB010000373.1:0-6001 GCF_056405435.1 Rhizobacter sp. P1_G5
CTGTCGATCTTCGCGCGCAAGAACTACTTCTACCCSGACCTGCCSAAGGGCTACCAGATCAGCCAGTWCGAGACGCCGGTGGTGCARGGCGGCTCGCTGGAGTTCTTCGTCGGCGACGTGAAGCACAGGGTGCAGCTGACGCGCGCCCACCTGGAAGAAGACGCCGGCAAGTCGCTGCACGAGGACTACGCCGGCCAGACCGGCATCGACCTGAACCGTGCCGGCACGCCGCTGCTGGAGATCGTCACCGAGCCCGACATGCGCGCGAGCACCGAGGCGGTGGAGTACGCGAAGGCGCTGCATTCGCTGGTGGTGTGGCTCGACATCTGCGACGGCAACATGCAGGAAGGCAGCTTCCGCTGCGATGCCAACGTGTCGGTGCGCCGGCCCGGGGCCGAGTTCGGCACGCGCCGCGAGATCAAGAACCTGAACAGCTTCAAGTACCTGCAGCAGGCGATCGACTACGAGATCCAGTGGCAGATCGACCTGATCGAGGACGGCGGCAAGGTGCAGCAGGCGACCGTGCTGTTCAACCCCGACACCGGCGAGACGCGGGCGATGCGCACGAAGGAAGACGCGCACGACTACCGCTATTTCCCCGACCCGGACCTGCCGCCGCTGGTGATCGCGCCCGAGTGGATCGAGCAGGTGCGCGCCGCGATGCCGGAGCTGCCGCGCCTGATGGCCGAGCGCTTCCAGAAGGAGTACGGGCTACCGGCCTACGACGCGTCGATGATGACGCAGGGCAAGGCGTTCGGCGCGTTCTTCGAGGACACGGCGAAGGCCTGCGGCCAGCCGAAGCTGGCGGCCAACTGGCTGATGGGCGAGGTGTCGCGGCGGCTGAATGCCGAGGAGAAGGACATCGCGCAGAGCCCGGTGAGCGCGGCGACGCTGGCCGCGCTGATCGGGCGCATTGCCGACGGCACGGTCTCGAACAGCGGCGCACGCCAGGTGTTCGATCAGCTGTGGACAGCGGGAGGCGCGGTCGACGCCATCATCGAGGCCAAGGGCCTGAAGCAGATGAGCGACAGCGGCGAGCTGGAGCGCATCCTCGACGAGGTGCTGGCGGCGAACGCGAAGTCGGTGGAGGAGTTCCGTGCCGGCAAGGACAAGGCGTTCAACGCGCTGGTCGGCCAGGCGATGAAGGCCACCAAGGGCAAGGCGAACCCGTCGCAGGTGAACGAGCTTCTCAAGAAGAAACTCGGAGCGAGCTGACCTGCGAAGCTCGATCGCGCCAGACGCCGCGAAGCCAGGCACGCGCGGGCGCGGAAGGTCGTTCGGCGAGTCTTACTTCCCCGCTGCCTTGCGGGGTGCCGGCGCGGAAGCGGCCGGCAGCGCCCCCATCGACCCCGGCGACGCGCCGGCCCACAGCTTCTTCAGCCGTTCGAGCTCGACGTCGTAGAGGTTGTTGATGCGCACGATCTCGTCTTCCTGGTTCTGCACCAGCGATTTCTGCGCCGCCACCGCGGCGTCGTTCGCGTCGAGCTGCTGGCGCAGCTTGGCCGGCGGCTTCTTGCCCTTGTAGAACTCCTGCTCGTCGATCAGCGGCTTGCGCTCGCGTTCGAGTTCGGCCAGCCGCCCCTGCGAGAACGCGACGCCCTTGCGCACATCGTCGAGCGCGGCCTCGCGCGCCTTCATGTGGGCAGCGTCGTTGGGAAAGCGGTTCACCAGGTTGCGGTCGCGGCGGATCGCATCCTGCTGCGCCACGCGGTCGGCGGCGGCTTGCCGCTCCTTCGCCTCGGCCTCGGCGCGCTCGTCGGCGGTCATCGTCGGCGGCACGATCTGGCGCACCGAACCGTCGGTGTTGAGCATGCGCTGCTCGCGGGTCGCGCATTCGACGATCGGGCGGTCGGAGGTCAGGCGCCGGCCGTTGCCGTCGACGCAGCTGTAGATCGCGGCGTGGGCCGAGGAGGCGGCCACCAACCCCGCCAGCACGGCAAGGCATCGCCAGGTTCGCATCGGTCGATTCACCACAAGCAGGCTCGTCATTTACACCCCGTAACGGTCCCGGTAGGCGGTCACGCGCGCCAGGTGGCTGCGCAGGGCCGGATCGTCATTCGTCTGCAGATACTGCAGCAAGTCCGCCAGCGTCGCAATGGCAAGCACCGGCATGCCGTACGCCGCTTCGAACTCCTCAACGGACGAGCGGGCGCTCAGGTTGTCATCGGAACCCTTGCGTTCCATGCGGTCCATCGCGATCAGCACCGACACCGGTTCCGCCCCGGCCGCACGGATCATGTCGACCGATTCGCGCTTGGAAGCGCCGTCGGTGATCACGTCGTCGATGATGACGACGCGGCCCTTCAACGGCGCGCCGACCATCAGCCCGCCTTCGCCGTGGTCCTTGGCTTCCTTGCGGTTGTGGCAGAACGGCACGTTGCGGCCCAGGCCGGCCAGCGCCACCGCAGTGGCCGACGCCAGCGTGATGCCCTTGTAGGCGGGGCCGAACAGCATGTCGAACTCGACGCCCGAGGCGAGCAGGCGGCGCGCATAGAATTCCGCGAGGCGGCCCAGCTTGGCGCCGTCGTCGAACAGGCCGGAATTGAAGAAATAGGGCGACAGCCGCCCGGCCTTGGTCTTGAACTCCCCGAACCGCAACACGCCGGCTTCCACCGAGAAGCTGACGAAGTCTTTGGCCAGGGTGTCAGCGGTGGGGCTCATCGGAGGTCTTTCGTGTTCCGTCTGGTGTCTTTGAATCTGAACGGCATCCGCTCGGCTGCCACGAAGGGGCTGGTGCCGTGGGCGGAAAGCATCGGCGCCGATTGTATGGGGGTGCAGGAGGTCAAGGCCCAGGCGGCCGACATCGCCGGCCGCTTCGAGCGGGTGCACGACATGCACGGCCATTTCCATTTCGCCGAGAAGAAGGGCTACTCGGGCGTCGGCCTGTACAGCCGCAAGACGCCGAGCGACGTGGTGGTGGGCTTCGGATCGCCAGAGTTCGACGCCGAGGGCCGTTACATCGAGCTTCGCTTCGATACACCGAAGCGCAAGCTCAGCATCATCAGCTGCTACTTCCCGAGCGGCTCCAGCGGCGAGGAGCGGCAGCTCGCGAAGTTCCGCTTCCTGGCGCTGATGACGCCGTACCTGCAGCAGCTGAAGGCCGAGCGCGAGTTCATCCTGGTGGGCGACGTGAACATCGCGCACAAGGAGATCGACCTGAAGAACTGGCGCAGCAACCAGAAGAACAGCGGCTTCCTGCCCGAGGAGCGGGCCTGGATGACGCACACGCTGGACGAGCTGGGCCTGGTCGACGTGTTCCGCACGCTGAACCCGAAGGCCGAGCAATACACCTGGTGGAGCAACCGCGGTCAGGCCTGGGCGAAGAACGTCGGCTGGCGGCTCGACTACCACCTGGCCACGCCGGCACTGGCCGCCACGGCGCTGCGCGAGCACATCTACATCGAGCAGCGCTTCTCGGACCACGCGCCGCTGATCATCGACTACGACTTCACGCTCTGATCCGGCGCCCGAAGCGCTGAACAGCACGGCCCGGCCCGCGCTGTTCGGCGTTTGGTCCGGCCCCGTCCCGCTGAAGAATGAGCGCTCACCCGCAGCCGCGGGCAGGCTTTCATTCGAGACGCAGTACGAGGAGCTTCCCATGATCAAGACGCTGACCACCCTGGCCGCCACGCTGGCACTGGCCGCCGGCGCCCACGCCGGCGAGGTCTACACCGGCATCGGCACGCACGGCCTGATGCTCGGCTATGCACAACCGGTCGCGCCGTCGGTGACGCTGCGCGGCGATGTCGCGTCGCTCGGCAAGCACAGCACCACGAAGACCGAGAACAGCATCCACTACGACGCCGAGCTGAAGTTGAGCCGCGGCGGCGTGTTCGCCGACTGGTTCTTCACCGGCGGCTGGCGCCTGACTGGCGGGGTGACCTTCAACGCGATGAAGCTCGACCTGGCCGGCAAGCCGACCAACAACCAGATCGTGATCGGCAACACCACCTACGCGACGCAGGACGGCGACCGCTTCGACGCACACGTGAAGTTCCCGAAGACGACGCCGTTCCTCGGCATCGGCTACGGCCACCAGGCCGGTACCGAAGGCGCCTGGGGCTTCCACTTCGACCTCGGCGCGAGCATCGGCCGCGCGAAGGTCGAGTCGGCCGCGAGCGGCCCCACCTTCGACAGCATGGATGCGACCCAGCGCGCCCAGCTGAACGCCGATGTCGACAAGGAAACGCAGGAGCTGCGCGACGGCGTCGGCAAGATCCGCGCGATCCCGCAACTCAGCCTGGGCGTGAACTACCGCTTCTGAAGGATCGAGGGGCCGCGCCGGGCTAGCATCGCGGCATGCAGCTCCTCGACACCATCGAAACCGACACCGGCCCGAACCCGACGGCCACCATCATCTTCCTGCACGGGCTCGGCGACAGCGGGCACGGCTTCGCGCCCTTCGCGCAGGAGCTGGACCTGTCGGCTGCCGGCCCGGTGCGGTTCATCTTCCCCCACGCACCGACGCGGCCGGTCACGATCAACGGCGGCTACGTGATGCGCGCCTGGTACGACATCCTCGGCGCCGACCTGGTGCGGCGCGAGGACGAGACCGGCCTGCGCGAATCGCAGGCGCTGGTGCAGGCGCTGATCGCGCGCGAGAACGAGCGCGGCATCCCCAGCGCGCGCATCGTGCTCGGCGGCTTCTCGCAGGGCTGCGCGATGACGCTGCTGACCGGGCTGCGCCACGGCGAGCGGCTGGCCGGCCTGGTCGGGCTGTCGGGCTACCTGCCGCTGGCGGCCCAGACCGCGGCCGAGCGCCATGCCGCGAACCACGGCGTGCCGGTCTTCCTCGCGCACGGCCGGCAGGACCCGGTGATCCCGATCGCCCGCGCACTCGCCTCGCGCGACGCGCTGCTGGCGCTCGGCCACCCGGTCGAGTGGCACGAGTACCCGATGCCGCATTCGGTGTGCGGCCCGGAGGTCGAGCACCTGACGCGCTGGCTGACCACGCTGCTGGGTGCCCCGCCCGGCCGAGGTGAATAAATCACAAACCCGCCCGGCGGTTTTCACCACCTGCCGGCATCCGACGCCCCTACGCTGTAACAAGGTGCACAGCGTTGCTGCTGCGCCTGCCATCAGAAGGACAGCGCCATGTTGGATGAACTGCTCTCACCCCCGGACACCCGTCCGACCGCCCACCTGAACCTGCGGCCCACCCCGGCCGCGATCCACCCCGTCGCCGACCCCGTCACGCCGCCGTACCCCGGGCCGGAGCGCCGCCACGGCCACTCCGCGATGGCGCGCTGGCTGACGATGATGCTCGACGAGATGGACCACGGCCTGCTGCTGATCGATGCGAACTGCAGCCTGCGCCATGCCAACCAGCTCGGCTGGCAGCTGCTGCAGGCCGGCGACGGCCTGCGCCTCATCAAGGACCAGGTGCTGCCGCGCCATGCGGAGGAGCTGTCCGGCTTCCTCGGCGCGCTGCTCGGCGCCTGCGGCGGGCGGCGCCGCATGCTGAACCTGAGCCGCGACGACGGCGCGATGCCGGTGGCCTTCGTGCCGATGTCCTCGCCCGAGGACGGCGCGCTGGCCATGCTGGTGCTCGGCAAGCGCCACCGCTGCGAATCGCTGACCCTCGAGTTCTTCGCCCGCACCCACGGCCTGACGGCCGCCGAGACCAAGGTGCTGCGCGCGCTGTGCGACGGCCAGCGGCCGAAGGAAGTGGYGCGCGCCTTCAGCGTCGCCGTCTCGACGGTGCGCTCGCAGATCAGCAGCATCCGCATCAAGACGCAGACCGCCAGCATCGGCGACCTGCTGAACCGCGTGGCGGTGCTGCCGCCGATCGCGTCGGCCATGAAGATGCCGCTGTCGCACTGATCGGCGCCGACTTCCGTCACGCGCAGCGCGTCCACCGTCACGGACGCGCCAGGGGCGGCGTGCTAGATTGGATGGGCTCCTGGGCTACCCGCCCGGGCTTTCCCCATTCGCCGCCGCTTCTCCATGGACGCCGTCACCGGCCCAGCATCCTCCCCCCTGCTGTCCGAATCCCTGGGCC
>NZ_JBFUCB010000374.1:0-5988 GCF_056405435.1 Rhizobacter sp. P1_G5
GACTACGTGGGCCTGGGCGCCGCCGGCATCCACCCCTACCTCGTCGGCACCGGCCAGGCCCGCTCCGCGCTCGATGCGGTACGGGCCGCGCGGCAGATGGTGGGCGTGGCGCTCGCCGATCGAACAGTCATCTGGGGCCATTCGCAAGGCGGCAACGCGGCGCTGTGGGCCGGCATGCTCGCGCCCACCTACGCGCCCGACGTGCCGCTGGCCGGCATCGCCGCCCTCGCCCCGGCGAGCGACCTGCCGGCGCTGATGAGCGCCGTGCAGCACACGCCGATCGGCCGCATCACCTCGTCGTACGTGCTGCAGGCCTACAGCGACACGTATGGCGACGTGAAGTTCGACGCCTACGCTCGCGGCTGGCCGGCGCTGGTGGCGCGCGACATCGCGTCACGCTGCAGCGCGGGTGGCAAGGCGGCGTTCACCGCGCTCGAGGCGGTGGCGGCCGGGGGCAGCATCTTCTCCACGTCGCCCACGGGTGGGGCGCTGGGCCAGCGGCTCGCGGAGAACACGCCGCTCGGGCCGTGGGCGCAGCCGGTGTTGGTGGCGCAAGGCTTGGCGGATGAGCTGGTGCTGCCGGAAGTGCAGTCACGCTTCGTCGCGGCGCGCTGCCAGGCGGGGCGGGTGATCGACTACCGGCGGTATGCGGGGCGGGATCACCTGTCGGTGGTGGCGGGGGATTCGCCGCTGGTTGGGGAGCTGGTGGAGTGGACTCGGCAGCGGTTTGCGGGCGTGCCTGTGGAGGGAGCTTGCCGCGAGCGTTAGGGCACGGGCTACCCGTTCGGACTGAGCTTGTCGAAGGCCCTGCGCGCTCCGGTCACAACCCTTCGACGGACGGGCCCTCGACAAGCTCGGTCCCTGCTCAGGGCGAACGGGAGGAGCGGACGAGTACCTTCACCCACCCACTCGCTTCCCCCAGCCCCAACACCTCCCGCACCCCCGGCTCCATCGTCGCCAGCATCCCCTGCCGGAACGCCCAGCGCGTGCCGAAGGGCACCGTCAGCTTCACCACATCCCGCAGGCACAGGCGCGCCAGGCGTTCACCTTCTGGCGTGCGGGCCATGCAGCGCGCCTCGTACTCGCGCTGCAGCTGCTGCCACTGCGGCAGCGTCTCGGGCAGCTCGCTCATCCCCATCTCCAGCCCCACGCGCTGCCAGAAGCCCAGCAGCAGCGCCGTCTCGCGCGCCTCGAGCTTCACCCGCGCATGCCGCTCGTTCCAGCGCAGCGGCTCCAGAAAGAACGTCGCCAGCACGTAGCGGTAGTCGCTCGCATCCGCCGGCACATGGCGGTGCACCTCGCGCAGCCGCTGCAGCGCCGCTTGCCCCGCTTCGCTGTCGAAGCCGTGGCAGATCAGCTCGCGCAGCGTCTGCCGCGTGCGTGCCAGCCTTGCCTGCGTCTGCGACACCAGCTGCGCATGCCCGTACAGCGCGGTCACCAGGTGCGCGATACCCATCATGCGGATCAGCGCCAGGTAGGTGCCGATGCGAAACGTCATCCGGTGCCGGCCGTAGTACAGCGCCTCGATCTGCGTCGTCATGCCCCGGCCTCCCCAGGCTCGGCCAGCGCGATCCGCGTCTCGAACTTCGAACAGTTCATCGCGAAGGTGCTCTTGAAATTCCGCACGTTGTTGTTCGACGAGAACACCTCGCGCGTGAACGCGTGGTACCGCTCCATCGACGCCGAGTTCACGATCAGCAAGAAGTCGAACTCGCCCGACACCTCGTAGCAGGCCATCACGTCGTCCTCGGCCGCCATCTTCTTCTCGAAGTTGCGCAGCAGCGCATCGTTCTGCTTGTCCAGCTCGACCGAGACGAACACCGTCAGCGGCCGCCCCACGCGCTGCCGGTCGACGATGGCCACCTGCTTCATCAGCACGCCCGAGGCCTTGAGCTGCGCAATGCGCCGCTGGCACGTGGCCGGCGAGCTGTGCACCCGCTCGGCCAGCGTGCGCATCGGCAGCGAGGCATCGTCTTGCAGCAGGTTCAGGATCTGGGTGTCGAGTCGGTCCATCCGCCCATTTTCGACCAGCAAAACGGGACAAACGCATCACGCCGCCCCGAATCGCGGTGAATCCGCTCACGCGCTGCTGCCGACAATGCAGCATCCGCCTCGCCCGGAGCCCGCCATGTCAGCCTCGTCCGCCACATCAGCCACCGAGTTCGAAGCCCAGCTGCAAAGCTGGCGCCACCACCTGCACCGCCACCCCGAGACCGGCTTCAACGAGCGCCGCACCGCCGACCACGTCGCCCGCGTTCTCGAGCTGCTGGGCATCGAGGTGCACCGCCCCATCGGCGGCACCGGCGTCGTCGGCACGCTGACGGTGGGCCGCGGCAGCGGCGCGATCGGCCTGCGTGCCGACATGGATGCGCTCGCCCTCACCGAAGCCGCCGAGGGCCGCGCCCACGCCTCGCTCAACCCCGGCTGCATGCACGCCTGCGGGCACGACGGCCACATGGCGATGCTGCTCGGCGCGGCGCAGTTGCTGGCCCAGCGTCGGGATTTCGACGGCACGGTGCGCTTCATCTTCCAGCCCGCCGAAGAGCACGGCCGCGGCGCAGCGGCGATGATGGCCGACGGCCTGTTCGAGCGCTTCCCGGTGGATGAGATCTACGGCGCGCACAACATGCCCGGCCTGCCGGTCGGCCACATCGCCACGCGCACGGGCGGCATCATGGCCAGCGAAGACAACTTCGTGATCCGCATCACCGGCCGCGGCGGCCACGCGGCGCGCCCGCACATGGCCATCGACCCGCTGGTGATCGGTGCCGAGATCGTGCTGGCGCTGCAGACCATCGTCGCGCGCTCGGTCGATCCGGGGCAGCCGGCCGTCGTCTCGTGCACCGAGTTCGTCACCGACGGCATCCGCAACGCGCTGCCGACGCACGTCACGATCAAGGGCGACACGCGCAGCTATGCGCCCGAGGTGCAGGCGCTGCTCGCGCGGCGCATCCGCGAGCTGTGCGAGGGCATCTGTGCGGCGCATGGCGCGCGCTGCGAGGTGGACTACACGCATGAGTTCGCGCCGACGGTGAACTGGGCGCAATGCGTGCCGGTGGCGGTGGCCGCCGCGGTGGAGGTGGTGGGCGCAGACCGCGTCGACGACCAGGTGGCGCCGATGATGATCTCGGAAGACTTCGGTGCCTTCCTGCGCATCGTGCCCGGCGCCTTCGTCTTCATCGGCAACGGCGATGGCGACAGCCCCGGCGCGGTGCCGCTGCACAACGCGCGCTACGACTTCAACGACGCGCTGCTGCCGATCGGCGCGCGCTTCTTCGCGGAAATCATTCGCCAGCGCCTGCCGCGGCGGGAGGCCTGATGCTGTTCCTCAACCCACGGGCCGAACGCCGGCCGTATGACGACGCGCTGCGGGCGATCCTGAATATCAAGTCAGGGCGCGAGGGCCGGCGCTGGCTGCGGGCATGGTCGCTGTTGAACGAAGGCGCCACGCCGCTGTGGCCGCTGCCGCGGCTGGCCGCGCAGCTGGGCCTCGCGCACCTCGCGGTGAAGGATGAATCGACGCGCTCGCCGCTCGGCAGCTTCAAGGCGCTGGGCGCGCCGCTGGCGCTGCTGCGCTTGATCGTGCGGCGTTGGCCCGATCGCGGCTGGCAAGCGGCCGACCTGCTGGCCGGGAAGCACGCGGCCGAGCTGCGCGAGCTGGTTGTCATCAGCGCCACCGACGGCAACCACGGCCGCGCGCTCGCTGCGGCCGCGCAGAGCATCGGCTGCCGCTGCGTGATCGTTCTGCACGCGCACGTCAGCGCCGAGCGTGAGGCGCCGATCACCGCGTTCGGCGCCGAGATCGTGCGCATCGCCGGCGACTACGACGCCTCGGTGCGCGAGGCCGCGCGGCTGGCCGCGGCGAACGGCTGGACGGTCGTCTCCGACACCTCGTACGACGGCTACGAAGAGATCCCGCGCGACGTGATGCAGGGCTACGGCACCATCGCCGACGAGGTGCTGGAAACCGGCAGCGCACCGTTCACGCACGTCATCGTGCAAGGCGGTGTCGGCGGGCTGGCCGCGGGCATCGTCAGCCATTTCTGGGAACACTTCGGTACGCAGCGGCCGGTGTTCATCGTCGTCGAGCCCGAGCAGGCCGATTGCCTGCTGCAGAGCGCGCGCAGCGGCCACGCGGCGCGCGCCAGCGGCTCGGTCGATTCGGTGATGGCCGGGCTGGCCTGTGGCGAGACCTCGCCGCTCGCGTGGCGCTTCCTGCAGCCGGCCGTCGATGCCTTCATCACGGTGAGCGACGGCGCTGCGGTGCAGGCGATGCGCACACTCGCCGAAGGAAGTGCCGGCGACGTGCCGGTGCTCGCCGGCGAATCGGGCGCGGCCGGGCTGGCGGGATTGATCGCCGCTGCCGGGCAGCTGAGCCTCGACGCGAACGCCCGCGTGCTGCTGCTGAACACTGAAGGCGCGACGGCGCCGGGTGTGTACAAATCCCTCACCGGCCGCTCAGCCAGCGCCGTGCTGGCCGCGCAGGCCGCTTGGCGATCGAACGACGGCATCGACGAGGCCGCGCTGATCGAGCGCGTCGAGCAGCACGCCCGCATCGGCGCGATCGACGGCGGCGGCGTCTGCCGCATCGCGCTGACCGATGCCGACCGCGCAGGCCGCGAGCAGCTGGTGCGCTGGATGCAGGAAGCCGGGCTCGAGGTGCACGTCGACCAGATCGGCAACCTCTTCGGCATCCGCGCCGGCACGCATGACCTGGCACCGGTGATGACCGGCTCGCACATCGACACCGTCGCCACCGGTGGCCGCTACGACGGCATCTACGGCGTGATGGCCGGGCTGGAGGTGGTACGCCAGCTCGACGCGCGCGGCGTGCGCACGCGCCGCCCGCTGGTGGTGGCCGCCTTCACGAACGAGGAGGGCGTGCGCTTCATGCCCGACATGATGGGCTCGCTGGTGCATGCCGGCGGGCTGCCGCTGCAGCAGGCGCTGGACACGATCGGCACCGATGGCGCGCGCCTCGGCGACGAGCTGCAGCGCATCGGCTTCGCCGGCAGCATGCGCTGCGGCACGCTGCGCCCGCATGCCTTCGTCGAGCTACACATCGAGCAGGGGCCGGTGCTGGAGGCGGAAGGCATCGCGATCGGCGCGGTGCACGATCTGCAGGGCATCTCGTGGCAGTCGATCGCGATCCAGGGCCAGTCGAACCACGCCGGCACCACGCCGATGCACCTGCGCCGCGATGCCGGGCATGCCGCGGCAGCGATCGCCGTCTTCGTGCGCGAGCTGGCGCTGCGCTTCGGCGGCTCGCAGGTCGGCACCGTCGGCGCGATCGAGCTGCACCCGAACCTGATCAACGTGATCGCGTCGCGGGCCACGTTGACGGTCGACCTGCGCAACACCGACGAGGCCACGCTGCAGCGTGCCGAGTCCGAGCTCGCCAGCTTCCTGCAGCGGCTGGCGGTGGAGCAGGGCGTGACGATCACCGCGCGTTCACTGGCCCGCTTCGAGCCGGTGCGCTTCGACGAGCGTCTGGTGGGCCGCATCGAGCAGGCCGCCGCGGCGCGCGGGCTCACGCAGCGGCGCATCACCTCGGGTGCGGGGCACGATGCGCAGATGATTGCGCGCATCGCGCCCTCGGCGATGATCTTCGTGCCCAGCCGCGGCGGCATCAGCCACAACCCGCGCGAGTTCACCGCACCCGGGCAGCTGCGCGACGGCGCGAACGTGCTGCTCGATGTGCTGCGGGCGTTGGCCGACGAGTAGCAAAGAACCCCGTTCGCCCTGAGCCTGTCGAAGGGTCTGTGCGCATGACACCAAGGCTTCGACAAGCTCAGCCCGAACGGGGGGGAAACCGTTCGCCCTGAGCCTGTCGAAGGGCCTGCGCGCATGGCACCAAGGCTTCGACAAGCTCAGCCCGAACGGGGGGGAAAACCGTTCRCCCTGAGCCTGTCGAAGGGCCTGCGCGCATGGCACCAAGGCTTCGACAAGCTCAGCCCGAACGGGGGGGAAAACCGTTCACCCTGAGCC
>NZ_JBFUCB010000375.1:0-5987 GCF_056405435.1 Rhizobacter sp. P1_G5
TGAAAGTATCGTAATCGATACTTAACAGGTAGCAAGTATCAAATTTGATACTTTCTGGGTCTCTGAATTGCCTCAGAACTCCAGGTTGTCGATCAACCGCGTCTGCCCCAACCGCGCCGCGCCGAGCGCGACCAGCGAGCCGGCCGTGTCGCCGCTGCCGGGCGGCAGCAGGTCGGCGCGCCGCCGCACCGTCAGGTAGTCCGGCTGCCATCCACGCGCCGCCAGATCCGCCATCGCCTTGGCCTCGAGTTGCGCGAGCGCCTGGCCGCCTGCGGCAAAGCCCTCAGCCAGCGCCCGCAGGCTGCGCGACAAGGCCACCGCCTCCTCGCGCTCCGCCGCGCCCAGGTACCCATTGCGCGACGACAGCGCGAGCCCGTCCTCCGCCCGGCTCGTCTCGCCCGCCTCGATCACGATCGGCAACGCGAACTGCTGCGTCATCTGCCGGATCACCATCAGCTGCTGGTAGTCCTTCTTGCCGAACACCGCGATGCGCGGTTGCACGCAGGCGAACAGCTTCATCACCACCGTGCACACGCCGGTGAAGAAACCCGGCCGGAAATGCCCTTCGAGGATGTCGGCCAGCGCCGCATCGGGCACCACCTTGAAGGTCTGCGGCTGCGGGTACAGCTCGCGCTCGTCGGGCGCGAACACGAGGTCGCAGCCGGCGCCCTGCAGCAGCTCGCTGTCGCGGGCCAGCGTGCGCGGGTAACGGTCGAAATCCTCGTGCGGCGCGAACTGCAGCCGGTTCACGAAGATGCTCGCCACCACCGGCAGCCCCTGCCGCTTTGCCTGCCGCACCAGCGCCAGGTGGCCCTCGTGCAGGTTGCCCATCGTGGGCACGAAGGCGCAGGCACCGGGCGTGCCGAGTGCCGCGCGCAGGTCGGCGATCGAATGAACGGTTTTCATCGCGGTGGAAAGCTCAGTAGCCGTGCAGGCTGTCGTCGGGGAAGCGGCGGGCCTTCACGTCGGCCACGTAGCGCGTGATCGCGTCGCCGATGCCGGCGCTGCCCTCCATGAAGTTGCGCACGAAGCGCGGCAGCCTGCCCTGCGTGATGCCGAGCATGTCGTGCAGCACCAGCACCTGGCCCGAACAGGCCACGCCGGCACCGATGCCGATCACCGGGATGTCGAGCGCGTCGGTGATCTGCTTCGCCACCGCCGCCGGCATCAGTTCCAGCACCAGCATCGCGGCGCCCGCATCGGCCAGCTCGCGCGCATGGCGCAGCAGCGTCGCCGCGGCTTCGTTGTTGCGGCCCTGGATGCGGTAGCCGCCCAGCGCATGCACCGACTGCGGCGTCAACCCCAGGTGCGCGCACACCGGGATGCCGCGCTCCACCAGGAAGCGCACCGTCTCGGCCGTCCAGCCGCCGCCCTCGAGCTTCACCATCTGCGCGCCGGCCTGCATCAGCACCGTCGCACTCGCCAGCGCCTGCGCCGGCCCCTGCTGGTAGCTGCCGAACGGCAGGTCGCCGATCAGCCAGGCCCCGCGGTTGCCGCGCGCGACGCAGCGCGTGTGGTACGCCATCTCGTCCAGCGTCACCGGCAGCGTGCTCGCCTGGCCCTGCAGCACCATGCCCAGCGAATCGCCGACCAGCAGGCAATCGACGCCGGCCGCATCGAGCAGCCGCGCGAAGCTGGTGTCATAGCAGGTCAGCATCGCGATCGGCTCGCGGGCCGCGTGCATCTCGCGCAGCCGGTGCAGCGTCACCGCCTTGCGGCCGGGCACGGCGTCCTGGACCGGGTGGCTGCTCATGCCGGCCGCATCCCCAGCTTGTCGAGCAGCGCGCGGTCGGCCTGCACGTCGGGGTTGCCGGTGGTCAGCAGCTTGTCGCCGTAGAAGATCGAATTGGCGCCGGCCGTGAAGCACAGCGCCTGCACCGCCTCGCCCAGCGCCTGGCGCCCGGCCGACAGGCGCACGCGCGCGGTCGGCATCGTGATGCGCGCCACCGCGATCGTGCGCACGAACTCCAGTGGGTCGAGCTGCACCGTGCCGTGCAGCGGCGTGCCTTCGACCTGCACCAGGTTGTTGATCGGCACCGATTCCGGGTACGGATCGAGGTTGGCCAGCGCGCCGATCAGGCCGGCCCGCTGCGCCCGCGTCTCRCCCATGCCGACGATGCCGCCGSMRCASACCTTGACGCCGGCRCYGCGCACGCGCTGCAGCGTGTCGAGCCGGTCCTGGTACTGGCGGGTGCGCACGATGTCGCCGTAGAACTCCGGCGCGGTGTCGAGGTTGTGGTTGTAGTAGTCGAGGCCGGCGCTCTGCAGCGCCTCGGCATGGCCGTCTTCCAGCATGCCGAGCGTCGCGCAGGTCTCCAGGCCGAGGGATTTGACCGCGCTGACCAGCTCGGCCACCTTCTCGATGTCGCGGTCCTTCGGGCCGCGCCACGCGGCGCCCATGCAGAAGCGCGAGGCACCGGCCTCCTGCGCCCGGCGCGCGGCGTCGAGCACGGCCTCGGTGTCCATCAGCTTGCCGGCCTCGACACCGGTGTCGTAGCGCGCCGCCTGCGGGCAGTAGCTGCAGTCTTCGGGGCAGCCGCCGGTCTTGATCGACAGCAGCGTCGACAGCTGCACCTCGGCCGGGTCGAAGTGCTCGCGGTGCACGGTCTGCGCGCGGAACATCAGCTCGGTGAACGGCAGCTCGAACAGGGCCTCGATGTCGGCCACCTGCCAGCGGTCGGTCGTCGCGGCCTGGGCGGCGGCACGGGTGACGAGGTGGACGGGTGCTTCGTGGATCGTCATGGGTGTTCTTTTCTAGGCGGGTTGATAGGCCAGGCGCACGTAGATCGGCGCGAACGCCTCGGCCTGCGTGATCTCCAGCAGCCGCTCGCGCGCCAGCTCCAGCATCGCGATGAAGGTCACCACCAGCACCTGCGGTCCGCGGGTCAGGTCGAACAGCTCCTCGAACATCGCGAAGCGGCGGCCCTGCAGGCCGCGCAGCACGATGCTCATGTGCTCGCGCACGCTCAGCTCCTCGCGGGTGATCGTGTGGTGCTGGTTCAGCTTGGCGCGCTTCAGGATGTCGGCCCAGGCGGCGCGCAGCTCGTCGATCTCGACATCCGGAAAGCGCGGCGTCAGCGATTGCTCGATGGTCACCTGCGCGCGCAGGAAATCGCGCCCCAGCACCGGCAGGCGGTCGAGCCCGGCTGCCGCCAGCTTCATCTGCTCGTACTCCAGCAGCCGGCGCACCAGCTCGGCGCGCGGGTCCTCGGGCTCCTCGCCCTCGGCCACCTTCTTCGGCGGCAGCAGCATGCGCGACTTGATCTCGATCAGCATCGCCGCCATCAGCAGGTATTCGCTGGCGAGCTCGAGGTTGGTCTTGCGGATCTGGTCGACATACGCCAGGTACTGGCGCGTCACGCTGGCCAGCGGGATGTCGAGGATGTTGAAGTTCTGCTTGCGGATCAGGTAGAGCAGCAAGTCGAGCGGGCCTTCGAAGGCCTCGAGGAAGACCTCCAGCGCATCCGGCGGGATGTACAGGTCGGTCGGCATCGTGAACAGCGGCTCGCCGTACAGGCGCGCCACGGCCACGTGGTCGACCACGGTGGGCGCTGCCGCGTCGGTGGCGGCCTGCGCCAGGGCGTCTTCGCTCACGGGGTGCCCGCTCGGTGTCGCGTTCAGGGACGCTTCAATGCCCGGTCTGGTAGACGTAGGGCTGCTGGGCGACCTGGGCGTCGCGGTACTCGCTCTGCGCCTCGCGGTCGACCGGCTTGTCCCACAGCAGTTGGCGGCCCTCGAGCATCCGGCCCGCGAGCGTCGGGTCCTTGGCCTTCAGCTCCTCGATGAACGAGGTGGTGTCGGACTTGTAGGCTTTCCAGAAGAGCGGCATGGTCGGGGCCAGTGAAGCAGCGGAGGGCGGATTTTAGCCGGCCCGGGCGGCGGCCTCGGCGCCGGCCCTGTCGGCGACGATTCGCCCCGCCCCCAGCTCGGCCTCGAAGCCGGCGCGGCGGATCAGCGACAGCGGCTGCGCATCGACCCCGGCCAGGAACAGCGCCACCCCGCGCCGCGCGAGCGAGCGCTGACATTGCGCCAGCGCATCCAGCCCCGAGGTGTCCATCGACAGCATGCGCTGCAGGTCCAGTACCACCGCGCGGGTGCCGGGCAGCACGCGGGCCGGCAGCGCCTCCAGCGTGCCGACCGCGCCGAAGAACAGCGGCCCGCTCAGCGCGAACACCTGCACATCCGGCGCCGCGCTCTCGCAAGGCTCGACGCGGAACAGCGTGCTCATCCGGTAGATGAAGAACACGCAGGCGAGCACCAGCCCGRACTGCACGGCCACCGTCAGGTCGAACACCACCGTCAGCCCGAAGGTGCCCAGCAGCACCGTGCGGTAGTGCAGGCTGAAGCGGCGCAGGCGCGCGAACTCGTGCCATTCGCCCATGTTCCACGCGACGAACAGCAGGATGCCGGCCAGCCCCGCCAACGGCACGTGCACCGCCAGCGGCGCGGCCACCAGCACCACCGCGAGCAGCGTGGCCGCGTGCACGATGCCGGCCACCGGGCTGGTGGCGCCGGAACGCACGTTGGTCACGGTGCGGGCGATCGTGCCGGTGGCGGGGATGCCGCCGAACAGCGGGGCGACCATGTTGGCCACGCCCTGGCCCATCAGCTCCTGGTTCGGGTCGTGGCGCGGCGCCTCGCTGAGGTTGTCGGCGACGCGGGCGCACAGCAGCGATTCGACGGCGCCGAGCAGCGCGATCGTCAGGGTCGGGATCAGCAGCTGCTGCGCACTCGCCCAGCTGAACGGCGGCAGCGCGAGCCGCGGCAGGCCCTGCGGGATGCCGCCGAAGCGCGAGCCGATGGTCTCGACCGGCAACTGCAGCAGCGCGGTCGCGAGCGTCGCCAGCACCAGCGCGACGATCGGGGACGGCACGGCCTTCCAGCGTTTCGGCCACAACGCGACCAGCGCGAGGCAGCCGAGGCCCAGCGCCAGCGCCGCCGGGTTCATGCTGCCGGCATGCGAGGCGAGCGCACCCACCTGCGTGAAGAAATCCGCCGGCACCTTCTCGATGTGCAGCCCGAACAGGTCTTTCAGCTGCGACACGCCGATCAGCACCGCGATGCCGTTCGTGAAGCCGATGATGATCGCCACCGGGATGTAGCGCACCAGCGCGCCGAGCCGCAACGCGCCCATCGCGAACAGCAGCACGCCGGCCAGTGCGGTCGAGATCAGCAGGTTGGTCAGCCCGTAGCGCTCGACGATGCCGTAGACGATGACGATGAACGCACCGGCCGGCCCGCCGATCTGCACGCTGGAGCCGCCCAGCGCCGAGATCAGGAAGCCGGCGACGATGGCGGTGAAGATGCCCTGCTCGGGCTTGACGCCCGACGCGATCGCGAAGGCCATCGCGAGCGGCAGCGCGACCACGCCGACGGTGACGCCGGCCGATGCGTCCTGCCAGAAGCGCCGGCGGTCGTAGCCGCGCAGGCTGTCGAGCAGGCGGGGGCGGAACGGATGCAGGCGCATGGAACCCGAGTATCGGTCCGGCCCGCGCCGGCGTCGCTTGATCTGGATCAAACAGCGCCGGGCAGGCCGCCGCCGTCAGGCTTCCTGGCGGCGTGCGCTGTCGGCGAGCTTCAGGAACTCGTGCGGTTCGCCCACCATCCAGCGCGCCAGCTGGTCGAGCAGGTTCGAGTCGATCCGAGGCGCCGCGAAGGTGACCACCACGGTCTCCAGGTCGTCGAGGTTGCCGAGCTGGAAGCTGACCTTGCCCTGGTCGTGGTCGGGCAGCAGGCGCACCGTCATCGTGACGTCGGCGACGAAGCTGAAGCGCACTTCCTCGAGCCGGCCGTTGACCGGGTCGCGCACCCACTTCGAATCGGGCGCAATGCCGGCCTGGCGCAGGCGGGCTTCGAGCCGCTCGATCTCCGGCGGGAAGTCCTTGCTCATCGTGAGCGAGCGGCCCGACTTCTGCAGCGCGTGGATGACCACATGGTCGAACACCTCCTGCCCCCGGTGCTGCTTGCGCCGCGCGTCGACCCGGAAA
>NZ_JBFUCB010000376.1:0-5987 GCF_056405435.1 Rhizobacter sp. P1_G5
GTGCCGGGCGACGAACGTAGCCAAAAAGGTCTGCGGCACCGGGTTGGTGATGCTGGTCATACGCCGCTGGTGTCCAGCACGGGCAACACTAAAAAGTTCCGGCTTGCAGGCTGGAGCCTTCGCATTTGTCGCGTTGACCGCCCAGAGCGCTTCGAGCGCTGGCAGGTGCGAAGCCAATTGATGGGTGGTGAACGCTGGGGGCAACTGAGACGGAAAGTAGCCCTTCGACAATAGTGCTTCGGTCCGGTTCATGCTCCTTCTCCCTGATGTCTTCCATTTGAATGGCGCTGCACCAGCAGGATTGGCCGACGCCATTTCGGCTTCATGCCTCTTCCGCTGTTGTCAGCTCGACGAGTACCTGCGCCAAGTGTTCATGGCTCATGCGGGCTGTAGCCAGGCAGCGCTTTAGCTGATCGCACAAGCTCAGCAGTTCATCTACTTTGGCGACAATGCGCTCTTGCTCTGCGAGCGGAGGCACTGCGACCGCGTGCGCCCATAGTTTGTCGGATACGAGCTTGCAAGTGCCGTGGCTGGAGCGATCTACTAAGCTGACCATTTCCGGCTTGCGTGCCTGAAGGTACAACAGCAGGTATCGCGCCATTTCGATCGGTGGGACAAGTGCTTTCATGTCCTGGTTGATCGTGACGGTCTTCTCTGTCAGTGCAACGGGAAACGAGTGCGCAAGGATCATTCCGCGCACAACCATCAGGATGCTGGCCGGTGGGATGAATTTGAGGGCTGAGCCCGAAACAGCTTCAGGTGATACGTGGTCCTCGGCGTCCGAGATCACGGCCCGCTTCATGTCCTTCGGTGAGACCCACGGGATGTCACCAGACCAGAAGGCGGGATTTGCCTTGCTTGGAGTGGCGCCGCCCAACACGGTGCCTAGACTGCCGAGGGGTACGGACGCCCAACCGGGCAACTCGTGCGAGTACGTCTTGATGCCACGACTCTTGAGGAAAGCCACTGCTGTTTCACCGCCCCGGTTTTGAGGAACCAATTTCCCTCTAACACCAAGCTGCAACACTGTCTGCTTAAGCGCGCCAATGCTGGCCTCGGTGGTGAAGAGCGTATGGAAATGCTCGACCAGTTGTTGCCAATTGGCGCGGAAGTCGGCGGCGTCACGGGATTGGGTGAGGCTGGCGGCCAGCGCCGTTTTTAACTGCTCGCGCAGGCCGTGGATGTCAGCCTGAATGCGCGCGTGGTCCTTGAGCAGTTGCGCCGGGTCATGGTTGACTTGCTCGCTGACGTGAGGGTTCTTGCAGTCGAGATTGTAGTTACGGGCTTTGATCTCCTCGGCGCTGATCTTCCAGGCGAACTCACCTTTAACGCGGGTGGCAAAACCATCGGCCTCGCTGCCCCACCAGGTTTGTTCGATGTCGAACTCCTCGATTCGCAGGGGCCGGGTCTTGCTGTAGTTCTTGACCCCGGCCGGGTACTGGTGCTCGTAGAACCAGATGTCTTTCGTCGGCGTACCCTTGGTGAAGAACAGCAGGTTGGTCTTGATGCCGGTATACGGGTTGAACACGCCGTTGGGCAGCCGGACGATGGTGTGCAGGTTGCATTCGGCGAGCAGCTTTTCCTTGATGCGGCTCTTGATGCCCTCGCCGAACAGGAAACCGTCTGGCAGCACCACGGCGGCGCGGCCGCCGTCGCGCAACAAATGCATGATGAGCAGGAGGAACRGGTCAGCCGTTTCGCGCGTGCGGAAGGCCTGCGGAAAGTTGTTCTCGATGCCGTCTTCTTCCATGCCGCCGAAGGGCGGGTTGGCAACGATGCAGTGCACGCGATCCCTTCGACCCCAGGCGATCAGCGGTTTGGCCAGCGTGTTGTCGTGGCGGATCTGGCTGGGCACCTCGATGCCGTGCAGGATCATGTTCGTGGTGGCCAGCAGGTGCGGCAGCGGCTTTTTCTCCACCCCATGGATGCTGGCCTGCAGGACGCGCTCGTCCTCGAGCGTCTTTACATAGCGCCGGCGCTTGTGCTCGATGGTGCAGGTGAGAAAGCCGCCGGTGCCGCAGGCAGGGTCCATGACTTTCTCGTCTAGCTGGGGGTCGACCATGCGCACCATGAACTCGGTGACCGGGCGTGGCGTGTAGAACTCGCCGGCGTTGCCCGCGCTTTGCAGGTCGCGCAGCAGTTGCTCGTACATGTCGCCGAAGGCGTGGCTCGTACATGTCGCCGAAGGCGTGGCGCTCCTGCGCCCTGTTGAAGTTGACGCTTTCCTGGATCTTGTTGATCACTTGCCGAATCAACTGACCGGACTTCATGTAGTTGTATGCGTCCTCGAACACGCCACGCACCACGAAGGCGGCCGGCGTGGTGCTGTAGGTCTCCAACCTTTGCAGCGTCGGGAACAGCTCGTTGTCGATGAAGCTCTTCAGCTCTTCGCCGGTGATGCCTTCGGGGTCGGCCGCCCAGTTGCGCCAGCGGTACTCGTCCGGCAGCGGTGAGCGGTAGCTGTCGTCCAACAACTCCCACTCCTGCTCACGGTCATCGAAGATTTTCAGGAACAGCAACCAGACCAGCTGGCCAATGCGCTGGGCGTCACCGTCGACGCCGACATCCTTGCGCATGATGTCTTGGATGGATTTGATGGAACCGCTGATGGACATGTGGGAATCGGATCTGAAACGTCAGCGCTGGCACCGGGCCAGCGTAAAGAGGGGGTGCTCGGCGCGTCCATGGCACGATGGATCAGGCGTACAACTGCGTCTCCAGCTCGGCAATTGCTGCGGCATACGCGGCCTTGCCGCCAAAGGCCTCGACTAGTTCGATCGGCGCGCCAATGCGGCTGAAGGGGTCGAGCTGCAGGATCTTGATGTCCTCGATGGGCTCAAGGCCTGTGTCGGCGTACTTCTGGAGCAGCGCCTCCAGCACCTGGCGCGCCGCCCCTTGGTACTTGGCAAAGTAGTTGCGCTTCTTGACGTTGTCGGCGCGCTCTCTGCGAGAGAGCGGGGGCTGGTCAAAGGCAACGTGGCAGATCAGGTCGAAGGCGTCCAGGGGCTTGCCCTGCTTGGCCTCGACTTCTTCAGCCAGCGCCTCCCACAGCACACCTTGCGCGGCCAGCTCGTCGATGATTGCCTTCTTCTGAGTAGCATCTGACCAGCGGCGCAGAAAGGCGTCCAACGTGCCGAACTGCTTGTTGACGCAGTTGCGGGTGTAGTCCCGCAGGGACTCGGTGATGAGCTTGCCACTCGGACCGTAGTACTGCACGCGCTCTGCGACGATGAAGACAGAGACCTCGCCGACCACGTACTTGATGCGCCCGCCACCACCGCTGCCTCCTCCAGTGCCATCGTCTGGCGGGGTGTCGCCACCGTCTTTCGGCTCGCCGCCGTCCAGGCCGTCGCCATCGGTTGGATCGGGTACGTCGTCTGGCGGGACAGGTGATTCATCACCCTTGGGCTCGTAGACTTGCACCGGATCACCGTCGAAGGCCGGGTCGGCGAACAGCTCGGTGGCCTTCTTGAAGTCCATGATGGTGAACCAGAACTTGTCATGGTCCTCGTTGATGCGGGTGCCGCGGCCGATGATCTGCTTGAACTCGGTCATCGACTTGATGTGCTGGTCCAGCACGATCAGCTTGCACGTCTGCGCATCCACACCCGTGGTCATCAGCTTGCTGGTGGTGGCGATCACCGGGTAGCGCTCTTCGGGGTTGATGAAGTTGTCCAGCTCGGCCTTGCCCTCTTGCTCGTCGCCAGTGATGCGCATGACGTACTTGCGGTTCACCCGCACGTGGTCGGCGTTCAGATTCACCAGGGCCTGGCGCATGCGCTCGGCATGGTCGATGTCGTCGCAGAAGACGATGGTCTTCTGAAAGGGGTCACTGGCCTTGAGGAAGGAGGTGATCTTCTCGGCGACCAGCTGGGTGCGGGCTTCGAGCACGAGAGACCGGTCCATGTCCTTGAGGTTGTAGATGCGATCCTCGATGGGCAGGCCGTTCTTGTCGAGCATGCCGGCCGGTGGCCGCCAGCCTTGCAGATCCTTGTCGAAGTCGATGCGCACCACCTTGTAGGGTGCCAGGAAGCCGTCGGCGATGCCCTGCTTGAGGCTGTAGCTGTAGACCGGCTCACCGAAATAAAAGATGCTGGAGATCTCCTTGGTTTCCTTCGGTGTGGCGGTGAGGCCGACGTGTGTGGCGCTGGAGAAATAAGCCAGGATCTCGCGCCAGGCCGAGTCCTCGGCTGCACTGCCCCGGTGGCATTCGTCGATGACCACCAGGTCAAAGAAATCCGGTGAGAACTGCTTGTAGATGTTCTTGTCTTCTTCGGCGCCGGACACGGCTTGGTACAGCGACAGGTAGATCTCGTAAGACGTGTCGATCTGCCGCTTGGCGATCTTGGTCATCGCCGCACCGAAGGGTTTGAAGTCGTTGTTTCTGGTCTGGTCGACCAGGATGTTGCGGTCGGCCAGGAACAGGATGCGCTTCTTCTGGCGGCTCTTCCACAGGCGCCAGATGATTTGGAACGCCGTGTAGGTTTTGCCGGTGCCGGTGGCCATGACCAGCAGCACGCGGTTCTGGCCACGTGCGACCGCTTCAACCGTGCGGTTGATGGCGTTGACCTGGTAGTAACGGGGCATCCGGCCCGTGCCATCTTCGAAGTACGGAGCCTCGACCTTTCGGCTGGTTTCGGCGTCGAGGCCTTTCCAAACGCAGTAGCGCTGCCAGAGTTCGGCAGGGCTCGGGAATTCATCCAGCGCTAGCTCGGTTTCGGTGAGGGAGGCATTGCTAGTGCGGTCATGAAATAGAAAGCCGTCGCCGTTGCTGGAGAACGCGAAGGGGACATCGAGCGTTTCGGCATAGTCGAGCGCCTGCTGCATGCCGTCGCCTACCGTGTGGGTGTTGTCTTTGGCCTCGATCACGGCCAGGGGCAGGTTCGGCTGGTGGTACAGGATGAAGTCGGCACGGCGCGACTTGCCTCGGCTGTGCAGCTTGCCCCGAACGATGATGCGGCCCTTAGTGAAGCTGACTTCCTCGCGCACCTGCCGGTGGATGTCCCAACCGGCGGCCGTGATGGCGGGTGCGATGAACTTTGTGCAGATGTCGCGTTCGGACAGCGAGTTTTTGTTCATGCAACGTGAGCTCCCTCGACGCATTTTCGCCTAGTAAGCCCGTCGCTCGGAAGGGAGGCGAGGGGATCTGATGCGTGCGTTCTCAAATCAGAAGGTGCGAAGCCTTAGCTGCCTCAGTCCCGACTTGCCGAACCCATCGTGAGAGTTTAGGCATTTTCACTGGGTAAACGCCGTGCGAGCCATCGTTTCCTCGAGCTTCCAGCCCATCATGAGGATTCCTGACCCGTCACTCGGCGGTGGAGCGACGGGATGCTACGCGCCAGAATGGCTCATCAGGCGTGTGCGTAGAGCGGGGTACTCAGCAATCGCTGCAAGGCGATGCGCACCGAGCGTTCGTCGAAGATCTCGCTCTTGCGTTTGCCGGCACCAGCGGCACCATCCGCGGGCCAGTTGGCCAATCCTTCTAGCAGCGCTGGTACCTCGGGCAGTACGCCTTCGCGGCTCAGCAGCCAGTCGACCGAGGCCAGCAACTCCATGCCGAATGGCGACTCGAAACCGTCAATCACCTGGCTCACCAGTTCGAGCGCGGGCGCCACGTCCCTGGCCTCACTCCTCAGGTAGCCTTGCACCAACTCCTTGCGCCCGTCGTCGAAGCCGATCGCATCCAGGGGCCCGGCATCGGCGATGCGCTTGTCGGACCGCAGATAGCTGCCGTCCAGGCTGTTGAGGAGGTGGTTGAGGTTCGGGGCGAACGGGCCGTAGCGATGAGCTATGAAGTTGAGTTTCAGCTCGTTGCGCAACCCCAAGTGGTCAAGGCAGCGCTCCAGAAACCAGGCCAGCTTCTGCACTTCCAGCAGACTGCATTCCATGCCCAGCACCCAGTAGCGGCGCACTGCTTCAGCTACCAGGGCACGCGCTGGCGTCAGCTTCTGAACGCCTGCGCGCTTGGCCACGTTCTGGTATTGGTC
>NZ_JBFUCB010000377.1:0-5982 GCF_056405435.1 Rhizobacter sp. P1_G5
CACCTGCCGCTTCGGCCACACCCGCTGCCTGACCGGCGTCAGTGCGCAGCGGGTGGAAGCCGCGCTCGCCGAGCGGTTACGCGCCGCCTGACACCGGCCGCAACGCCACATCGCACGATGCCCACCGACCTGCAGCAGGATCGCTTGATGCGCGAGGCGCTGGTCGGCGCCGGCACCTCGGTCTGGGCCTGGGACATGGAGGCCRACGCGCTCAGCGGCATGGACGGCAGCGTCGCGCTGCTCGGCTACGCGGTCGGCGAGATGCTGCCGACCCAGGCCGGCTGGGACAGCGTGATCCACCCCGACGACCGGCCGCTGAACCACGCCGCGTACCTGCGCCATGCGCGCGGCGAGATCCCGGCCTACGAGAGCGAGTACCGCGCGCGCCACAAGGACGGCAGCTGGCGCTGGCTGTCCGAGCGCGGCCGCATCGTCGAGTGGTGGCCCGACGGCCGGCCGCGCCGCATGGTCGGCACGCTGAGCGACGTGACGCTGCGCCGCCAGGCGCAGGGCGAGGCCGCCGAGCGCGACGAGCGGCTGCAGCAGATCATGCGCCACGTGCCCGGCGTGCTGTACCAGTACCGGCTGTGGCCGGACGGGCGGGCCGAGATCCCTTTCGTCAGCGACCGCTGCACCGAGGTGCTGGGGCTGACGCCGCAGCAGCTGATGGCCGATGCGCTGGAGATGTTCCGCCGCATCGCGCGCAGCGACCGCGAGGAACTGATGGCCGCAGTGTCGAACTGGGCCCGCAGCAAGGCGACGCAGCGCACCGAATACCGCTACCACCACCCCGACGGCAGCCTGCGCTGGATGCAGGCGGTGTCGTCGCCGCGGCGTGCGCCCGACGGCTCGATCCTGTGGCACGGCTACCTGGAGGACATCACCGAGTACCGCGAGCTCGAGAAGGCGCGCGCCGCCGCCGCGACGGCCGATGCGGCGAACCGCGCGAAGACCGAGTTCCTGTCGCGCATGAGCCACGAGCTGCGCACGCCGCTGAACGCGGTGCTCGGCTTCGCGCAGCTGCTGGAGCTCGACGAAGAGCCGCTCAGCGTGGCGCAGCACCGCCGCGTCGCGCTGATCCGCGAATCGGGTGAGCACCTGCTGCGCATGATCGGCGACCTGCTCGACCACAGCCGCATCGAGGCCGGCCAGCTCTCGGTGGAGTCGGCCGACATCGCGCTCGGCCCGCTGCTCGGCGAATGCCTCGACATGCTGGCGCCACAGGCCGGCGAGGCGGGCGTGACGCTGCGGCCGATCGAAGGCGCGCGGGCGCTGCAGGTGCGCGCCGACCCGACGCGGCTGCGCCAGGTGGTGCTGAACCTGCTGAGCAATGCGGTGAAGTACAACCGCGCCGGCGGCTCGGTGCGGGTGCGTGCCGAGGCCCGCGACGGCGCGGTGCTGCTGCAGGTGATCGACGACGGCATCGGCATCGCGCAGAAGGACCTGCCGCAGCTGTTCGAGCCGTTCAACCGGCTCGCGCAGGCGCGCAGCGGCATCCAGGGCACCGGCATCGGCCTCGCGATCACGCGCGCGCTGATCGTGCTGATGGGCGGGCGCATCGAGGTCGAGAGCACGCCGGGCGCGGGCTCGACGTTCAGCGTGATGCTGCCGCGCAGCGCCGATCAGAGCGTCAATTTGCCGGCGTAGAGCACCGGGCCGGTCGGCGCGCCCGACGGCGATCCGCCCGGCGGTTCCAGCGTGACGGCCAGTGCCGCGGTGCCCTGCAGCACCTGGCCGCGGCGCACCACCGTCGACCCGCTGGCCGAGATCACGCCCAGCGAGCGTGGCGCGCCGCTCGGCGGCAGCGCCCACAGTTCGAGCGAGCGGTCGGGCCGCACGCTGACGGGGGTCAGCGGCCGCGTCACCATCGCGCGGCCATCGGCGCTGATGCTCGCGACGAAGCTGGCCGGCGTCACCGCATTCGGCTGGTCGGCCGGCGCAGCGGCCGACAGCACCACGACGATCGGCGCTTGGGCCGGCGGCGGGCTCGCGACGATGAACGCGAGCGCCAGCGTTGCGGCGGTGGCGACACCGCTCAACACGCGCCAGAACGCGAGGCGCGCCCACCAGGCCTGCGACGGTGCCTCAGTGGGTCGCAGTCCGAGCCGGGTCTCGATGCGCCGCCACACGCGCGCCGGCGGCTTCACCGGGGCGAGCGTGATGGTCAGCGGCATCAGGCGGTCCTGCCAGCGCTGCACCGCACCGCGCAGCGCTGGGTGGYCGGGCAACAGCGATTCGAAGCGGCGCCGCGCCGGGCCGCGCAGCGTGCCGGCGACGTATTCGGCGCCGAGGCGATCGGCCAGTTCAGGCCGGCTGTAGTCCATCAGGCACCCCGCGCACGGCCATCGCGCAGCACGGCATGGTCGAGGCAGGCCTTCAGCGACAGCAGCGCGCGCCGCACCCACGATTTCACGGTGCCGAGCGGCTGGCGCATCTGGTCGGCCACCTCGGCATGGCTCAGGCCGTCGTAGAACGCGAGCGCCACGCTCTGCCGCTGCGGCGCGCTCAAGCCGTCCATGCACTGCGCGAGCGCGCGGGCGTCCGAGGCCCGGCTCAGCATCTCGAGCGGCGTCGGCGCGTCGTCTGGCACATCGTCGTACACGTCCTTGTCCTCGTCGTCGTGGAACTGCGCCGGCTGCGTCTGCGGCTCGGTCTGCTTGCGGCGCAGGCTGTCGATCGCGCGGTTGCGTGCGACGCTGGTCAGCCAGGTCAGCGGCTGGCTCTGCGCCGCATCGAAGCTCTGCGCGGCACGCCAGACGTTGACATACACCTCCTGCAGCACGTCTTCCGCCTGCGCCCGGTCCCGGTTGATACGCAGCACGACGGCGAACAGATGCGCGCTGGTGCGCTCGTACAGCGCCGCGAAGGCCTGGCGGTCGCCGAGCCCGCTGCGCGCCAGCAGCTGCGACAGTTCCTTGCTGCGATCACTCCATTCGGCGGGTGCTGCGGCCATGGCGCTGGAAGTCACGGGGGCGTGACGTGGTTCACGTGGCGGCGATTTTATGCATCCCCATGCATCCCTGGGCATCCCGTGCATCCTTGTGCGGCGCTCCGCCGGGGGCATCCACCCCGTCCGTACAATCTGCGCCCATGCAGCCTGTCCGTGAATTCGTCCTCACCCTGTCGTGCCGTGACACCAAGGGCATCGTCTACACCGTCTCCGGCCTGCTGTACCAGGCCGGCTGCAACATCCTGGATTCGCAGCAGTTCGGCGACATCGGCGAAGCGTCGGCGACCGGCCTCTTCTTCATGCGCGTGCACTTCGAGGCGCCGGCGCACCTGGCCGAGGTCGCCACGCTCGACAAGCTGTTCACCAGCGTGCGCGAGCAGTACGGCATGGACGCGACCTTCCACGACCTGTCGCGCCGCCCGCGCCTGCTGCTGATGGTGAGCCAGCACGGCCACTGCCTGAACGACCTGCTGTACCGCTGGCATTCGCAGCAGCTGAATGTCGACATCGCGGCCGTCGTGTCGAACCACCCCGATTTCGCCGGCCTCGCCGAGCGCTACCAGATCCCGTTCCACCACCTGCCGCTGCCGGCCGGCAGCAGCCCCGAGGCGAAGCGCGCGCAGGAGCAGCAGGTCGAGGCGCTGATCGAGCGCGAGCAGGTCGACCTGACCGTGCTCGCGCGCTACATGCAGATCCTGAGTGCCGGCTTCTGCGGCTTCATGAAGGGCCGGGCGATCAACATCCACCACAGCTTCCTGCCGAGCTTCAAGGGCGCGAAGCCGTACTTCCAGGCGCACGACCGCGGCGTCAAGCTGATCGGCGCGACCGCGCACTACGTGACCGCCGACCTCGACGAGGGGCCGATCATCGAGCAGGACGTGGCCCGCGTCGACCATTCGCTGAGCGCGCAGGACTTCACCGCGGTCGGCCGCGATGTCGAATGCATGGTGCTGGCGCGCGCGGTGCGCTGGCATGTCGAGCACCGTGTGCTGCTGAACGGTCAGAAGACCGTCGTCTTCCGATAAGGAACCCTGCCGATGGCCCGTCCCAAACCGCCCGCCGCCGCGCTGCTGTCCTCGGCCGATGACACCGAGCAGCAGTTCTACGAGGCGCTGCAGCGCGGCGACATCGAGAAGCTGATGGCGGTCTGGTCCGACGACGACGACATCACCTGCGTGCACCCGGGTGGGCCGCGGGTGGTCGGGCCGGCGGCGATCCGCGCCGCGTTCGAGTCGATGTTCTCGAACGGCACGATCGATGCGCACCCCGAGAAGGTGCGGCGGCTCGACAGCGAATCGACGTCGGTGCACAGCGTGCTCGAGCGGGTGCAGGTGATGACCAACGAGGGCCCGCAGGCGGCCTGGGTCGTCGCGACCAACGTGTACGTGAAGACGGCGCTCGGCTGGCGCATGGTCGCGCACCATGCGAGCCCCGGTTCCGTCGGCGAGGTGCAGGAGGTCGGCGAAACGCCGGCGGTCTTGCACTGAGGTGACCGTCATGGACTTCCGGTCCCCACGCTGGCTCGGTGGCCGCGGTGCCGTCGGCGGCAACCTGCAGACGATCTGGCCGGCGCTGTACTCGAAGCGCTACCACGGGCCGGCGCCGGTCTACCGGCGCGAGCGCTGGCCGACGCCCGACGGCGATTTCATCGACGTGGATTTCCAGGTGGGTGACGAGTCGGCCGATGCGCCGATGCTGGTGCTGTTCCACGGCCTCGAAGGGTCTTCCGCGAGCCACTACGCGCAGGCCTTCGCGCACTGGGCGCGCGAGCGCGGCTGGCGCTACGTGGTGCCGCACTTCCGCGGCTGCTCGGGCGAGATCAACCTCGCGCCGCGTGCGTACCACTCCGGCGATTTCGAGGAGATCGGCTGGGTGCTGCAGACGCTGCGCGCGGGCCACGCCGGGCCGATGGTCGCGGTGGGCGTGTCGCTCGGCGGCAATGCGCTGCTGCGCTGGGCCGAGGAGGCGGGCGACACGGCCTCGGCGGTGGTGCGCGGGGTCTGCGCGATCTCGTCGCCGATCGACCTGGCGGCCGGCGGGCAGGCGATCGGGCGCGGCTTCAACCGGCATGTCTACACGCGCATGTTCCTGCGCACGATGATCCCGAAGGCGCTGCGCAAGTGGGATCAGCACCCCGGCCTGTTCGACCGCGAGCGGCTGCGCGCGGTGCGCGACCTGTACGCGTTCGACAACGTGTTCACCGCGCCGCTGCACGGCTTTCGCGACACCGACGACTACTGGAAGCGGGGTTCGGCCAAGCCGCACCTGCACCGCATCCGCGTGCCGGCGCTGGTGCTGAATGCGCGCAACGACCCGTTCGTGCCGGCGCACAGCCTGCCGAGGCAGGCCGATGTCGGCCCGTTCGTCACGCTGTGGCAGCCGCACCATGGCGGCCACGTGGGATTCCCGGCGGGGGCTTGGCCCGGGCATGTGATGACATTGCCGGAGCAGGTCATGGGATGGCTGGCTCCGCATGCGGGCCATCCGCCTGCGCGCTGACCGACCCGAAAGGAGCCGCGATGGACGAGATGGTCAAGGCTGCACTGAAGAAGTGGCCCAACGTGCCGGCCTGCGTCGGCTGGCTCGCGCTCGATGCGCGCGGCGAGTGGTACATGCGCGACGACCGCGTGCAGGCGGCGGGTGCGTTCCCGCAGGTCAAGGGCAGCGTGATCCGGCATGACAAGCTGCGCGAGTTCATCGGGCGCAACTACGAGGGCGATGCGCGCGGCCGCTGGTTCTTCCAGAACGGGCCGCAGCAGGTGTTCGTCGAGCTGGAGGCGGCGCCCTGGGTGTGGCGGCTGGCCGCGCAACCGGAGGCGCCGCCGCAGCTCGAATCGCACACCGGCCGCGCGGCGCGCATGGAGAGCGCCTGGCTGGACGAAGCGGGGCGGCTGTACCTCGGCACCGAGCTGGGCCTGGGCATCGTGCACACGCTCGACATGGAGGCCGCGGCCGATGCCGTCGAGCGCGGCTGGTGGGTGCCGCAGCCGGTCGAGCAGGCGGCCTTGCTGCAGCAGTTCGGTGTCTGCCTG
>NZ_JBFUCB010000378.1:0-5971 GCF_056405435.1 Rhizobacter sp. P1_G5
CCCCTACGGCTTCGCGAGCCGCTTCGAGGGCACCCCGGGCAGCAACCCCGAGGAACTGCTCGGTGCGGCGCACGCCGCCTGTTTCACGATGGCGCTGTCGCTGATCCTCGGTGAAGCCAAGCTGCGCGCCGAGAAGATGGACACGACCGCCAAGGTCACGCTGGAGCAGGTGGAAGGCGGCTACGCGATCAGCGCGGTCCACCTGACGCTGAAGGCCAACGTGCCGGGCGCCGACAACGCCACGTTCCAGGAGCTGGCGGCGAAGGCGAAGGCCGGATGCCCGGTGTCGAAGCTGCTGAAGGCGGACATCTCGCTGGAGGCGACGCTGGTCTGAGCCGCGCCTGCCCGCATGTCGCGGCGATGTCCTACACGCTCGTCGGAATCAACCCACGGTGCCCGCAAAGGGCGCCCCCTACAGTGAGGCTGCGCCGGGATCGCAGAGTCCCGGACGGCACCCACCACTGGAGGTAGCGATGAAACGAGGGATGGTCATTGCGGGGTTCGAGGTGCACGCGGACGAGGGCTTGCGGGACATTCCCGCGGGTGCGTGCTGGGTCATCGAAGGCGCGCTGTGGGTCAAGCTGGTCTGGCATGCCGATGGCGACCGCCAGGCTGTGACGCTGTCGCTGCGCGAGTACCAGTMGTGCCTGCAGCGCGGCTGCATCCGCTTCGAGTCGGCGCCGTCGTTCAGCGAATCCGTGCGTAGACCCTTGAGTCTCGCAACATGCCGTCCGGTGTGATGCGGTCGTTGCGCCGCGTGCCTTCCAGCGTGTAGCCGGCACGCTCGCAGACCCGCCAGCTGGCGATGTTGCCGGCGTCGGGCAAGGCCTCGACCCGGCGCATGCCGAGCGGGCCGAACGCCAGGTCGGTGATGGCTTGCGCCGCCTCGGTGACGAGCCCGCGGCCGGTGAACGCCGAGTGCGCCCAGTAGCCGATCTCGCACTTGGGCACCGCCCAGTCGAACGCATGCAGGCTGCCGATGCCGACCAGCGTGTCGCTGCCCTTCAGGAGCAGCAGCATCGGCATCATCGAGCGCATCATGAAATGCGCGCGCCCTTCGCGGCAGAACTGCTCGGCGCTGGCTAGCGTCGGTTCGGCCATCGCCCACGGCAGCGAGGCCGGGAACGCGCGCAACGCGTCGAGCGACGCGACGATCGCCTCATGCAAGCGCGGCCCGTCGCCGGACTGCGGGCAGCGGATCGTCAGGCGCGGGCTGTCGAAGCGGTCGGGAACGTCGCGAAGCGAGGGGATCGTCATGGCAGCGATGATGACGACCCGGTCGCGCGCCGGCCGCCTGGCGGGCGCAACGGCGTACGGGGATGCGAACGTTTCAGCGCGGCGACCAGCGCCACTCCTTCACCTCGGGCAGGTCGTCGCCGTGCTCGCACACCCATTCCCGGTGCCGGCGCAGCGTCGCCGCCAGCCGCTCGGCCTCGGCCGGTACCCGGTCGGCCAGGCGCGGCACGCGGCGGATCGCGTCGAATGCCAGCTGGTAGCGGTCGAGCTGGTTCAGCACCACCATGTCGAACGGCGTCGTCGTCGTGCCTTCCTCGCAGTAGCCGCGCACGTGGATGTTCGCGTGGTTGCGGCGCCGGTAAGTCAGCTTGTGCACCAGCGACGGGTAGCCGTGGAACGCGAACACCACCGGCCGGTCGGCGGTGAAGATCGCATCGAAGGCCTCGTCGGTCAGCCCGTGCGGGTGCTCCCCCGGCGGCTGCAGCGCGAACAGGTCGACGACGTTGACCACGCGCACCCGCAGGTCGGGCACGTAGTCGCGCAGCAGCGTCACCGCGGCCAGCGTCTCGAGCGTCGGCACGTCGCCGGCGCAGGCCATCACGACGTCCGGCTCGCCGGCGCTGCCGGCCCAGTCCCAGGTGCCGGCGCCGGTGCGGCAGTGCCGCGTCGCCGCGTCGACGTCGAGCCACTGCCAGGCCGGCTGCTTGCCGGCGACGATCACGTTGACGTAGTTGCGGCTGCGCAAGCAGTGGTCGGCCACCGACAGCAGGCAGTTCGCATCGGGCGGCAGGTAGATGCGCACCACGTCGGACTTCTTGTTCGCGACGTGGTCGATGAACCCCGGATCCTGGTGCGAGAAGCCGTTGTGGTCCTGGCGCCAGACGTGCGACGTGAGCAGGTAGTTCAACGAGGCGATCGGCTGCCGCCACGGGATGTTCCGGCAGGTCTTCAACCACTTGGCGTGCTGGTTGAACATCGAGTCGATGATGTGGATGAAGGCCTCGTAGCAGGAGAACAGCCCGTGCCGGCCGGTCAGCAGGTAGCCCTCGAGCCAGCCTTCGCACAGGTGCTCGCTGAGCACCTCCATCACGCGGCCGTCGGTGCCGAGGTTCGGGTCGACCTCGTCGATGCGCGCGAGCCATTGCTTGCCCGACACCTCGTACACCGCGTCCAGCCGGTTCGAGGCGGTCTCGTCGGGGCCGAACAGCCGGAAGTTGCGCGCCGCCAGGTTGCGCCGCACCAGCTCGCGCAGGAACTCGCCGAGCACGCGGGTCGACTCGGCCTGCACCGCGCCGGGCTGCGGCACCGCGACCGCATGCTCGCGGAACGACGGCATCGCGAGCGGCTGCAGCAGCTCGCCGCCGTTGGCATGCGGGTTCGCGCTCATGCGGCGCGCGCCGGTGGGGCCGAGCGCTGCCAGTTCGTCGCGCAGCCGGCCGTCGGCATCGAACAGCTCCTGCGGCCGGTAGCTGCGCAGCCACGCGTCGAGCTGCGCGAGGTGCTCCGGCGTCTTCACGTCGGCCAGCGGCACCTGGTGCGCCCGCCAGGTGCCTTCGACCGGCTTGCCGTCGACGGTCTTCGGGCCGGTCCAGCCCTTGGGCGTGTCGAGCACGATCATCGGCCAGCGCGGCCGCTCGACCGGGCCGCCGGCGCGCGCGCGCTGCTGGATCGCGCGGATCTCGGCCACCACGCGGTCGAGCGTCGCGGCGAGCTGCTGGTGCACCTGCGCCGGATCGCTGCCGGTCACGAAGTGCGGCGCGTAGCCATAGCCGCGCATCAGCTGCTCGAGTTCGTCGCGGCCGATGCGCGCGAGCAGCGTCGGGTTCGCGATCTTGTAGCCGTTCAGGTGCAGGATCGGCAGCACCGCACCATCAGTCGCCGGGCTCAGGAACTTGTTCGAATGCCAGCTCGCGGCCAGCGGGCCGGTCTCGGCCTCGCCGTCGCCGATCACGCAGGCGACGATCAGGTCCGGGTTGTCGAACGCGGCACCGTAGGCGTGCGCAAGCGAGTAGCCGAGTTCGCCGCCTTCGTGGATCGAGCCGGGCGTCTCCGGCGCCACGTGGCTCGGGATGCCGTACGGCCACGAGAACTGGCGGAACAGGCGGCGCATGCCGTCGCGGTCGCGCGTGATGGTCGGATAGCGCTCGGTGTACGAGCCCTCGAGCCAGGCGCTGGCGACCAGCCCCGGGCCACCGTGGCCGGGGCCGATCACGTAGATCATGWCGAGGCCGTGCGCAGCGATCACGCGGTTCAGGTGCGCGTACAGCAGGTTCAGGCCGGGCGTCGTGCCCCAGTGGCCGAGCAGGCGCGGCTTCACATGGGCTCGCGTCAGCGGCTCGTCGAGCAGCGGGTTGTCGCGCAGGTAGATCTGCCCGACCGACAGATAGTTGGCGGCGCGCCACCACGCATCGATGCGCTGCAGCTGCTCGGGCGACAGCGGCCCGGCCGGATGCCCGGCGGTGGTCATGGCGGAGTCGTTCATCGGATTCCTCCTTGCAGCGCCGATGATGGGCCGACGGGCGCCGGCCGACTATGCTGCAGATCAATACCCGCACTGAAGGCCTGCCGCGATGGAACCCCTGCTGCTCACGCTGAACGCCGGCTCGTCGTCGATCAAGCTCGGGTTGTTCCGCCTCGGCGGCGACGGGCCGTCACCGGTCGGCCGCGGCCGGCTCGACCTGCAGCAGGTGCCGCTCGTGCTGTCGCTCGAGCGCGAAGGCCGCCATGCCGAATGGCCGCTGCAGGCCCCGGTGACCGAGTCGCTGCACGAGGTGGCCGACGCGATGCTCGATGCGCTCGAGCGCGACGGCGTGCTGGCCGGCCTGCACGCGGCAGGGCACCGCGTCGTGCATGGCGGCCTGCAGCACCGCGGGCCGGTGCGCATCGACGATGCGACGCTGGCCGCGCTCGACGCGTTGACGCCGCTCGCGCCGCTGCACCAGCCGCACAGCCTGCGCCTGATCCGGGCGCTGCGGCGGCTGCGGCCGGCGCTGGTGCAGACGGCATCGTTCGACACCGCGTTCCACCTGACGCAGGACCCGCTCGCGCGCCGCTTCGCGCTGCCGCGCGCGCTGCATGACGAGGGCGTGCAGCGCTACGGTTTCCACGGGCTGTCGTATGCCTTCATCGCGCGCGAGCTGGCACGGCTCGCGCCGCAGGTGGCCGGCGGGCGCGTGGTGGTCGCGCACCTGGGCAGCGGCGCCAGCCTGTGCGGGCTGCGCGCGGGCCGCAGCATCGACACCAGCATGGGCTTCTCGGCGCTGGACGGCGTGCCGATGGGCACGCGCTGCGGTGCGCTCGATGCCGGCGTGCCGCTGTACCTGATGCAGCAGCGCGGCCTGTCGCACGGCGAGATCGAGGACCTGCTGTACCACCGCTCGGGGCTGCTCGGCGTGTCGGGGCTCAGCGCCGATGCACGCACGCTGCGCGACAGCGATGCGCCGGCCGCGCGCGAGGCGCTCGCGCTGTTCGCGCTGCGCTGTGCGGGCGAGGCGGCGCGCATCGCCACCACGCTCGGCGGGCTCGACGCGCTGGTATTCACCGCCGGCATCGGCGAGCACGATGCAGCGCTGCGCGCCGCCGTGTGCGAGCGGCTCGGCTGGCTGGGCGCCGCGGTCGACGGCGATGCGAACGCGCGCCATGCGCTGCGCATCGACGTGCCCGGCAGCCGGGTGGCGTTGTTCGTGATCGCGACCGACGAGGAACGCACGATCGCCGACGAGGCCTGGGCCGTGCTGCGTTGACCCCTGCGCGAGCAGCTGCGGGTACGATGCGCGCCTCCGCCCGAAAGCCGAAAGGTTTGCCCGTGAAACTTGCCACCTGGAACGTCAACTCCCTCGCGGTGCGCCTGCCGCAGCTGATCGACTGGCTTGCGCAGCACCAGCCCGACGCGCTGGTGCTGCAGGAAACAAAGCTCACCGACGACAAGTTCCCGTCTGCCGAGATCGAGGCGGCCGGCTACCAGGTGCAGTGGTTCGGGCAGAAGACGTACAACGGCGTCGCGCTGTTGTCGCGCACGGTGGCGAGCGACATCGTCAAGAACATTCCCGGCCACGACGACGAGCAGGCGCGCGTGATCGCCGGCACGGTCAACGGCATCCGCGTGGTGGGTGCCTATATTCCGAACGGGCAATYGGTCGAGAGCGACAAGTTCCAGTACAAGCTGAAGTGGTTGACGGCGCTGCGCACCTGGCTGGCCGACGAGCTGACGCGCCACACCCACCTGGTGCTGATGGGCGACTACAACATCGCGCCGGAAGACCGCGACGTGTACGACCCGGTCGCGTGGGCCGGGCAGGTGCTGTGCACGCCTGAAGAACGCGCGCATTTCGCGGGGCTGCTGTCGCTCGGGCTGCACGACTCGTTCCGCCTGTTCGAGCAGCCGCCGAAGAGCTGGAGCTGGTGGGACTACCGCAACCTCGCGTTCCGCAAGAACCAGGGGCTGCGCATCGACCACATCCTGGTGAGCGATGCCCTGAAGGGCCAGGTCAAGTCATGCGTGATCGACAAGCCGACGCGCAAGAACGAGCGGCCGAGCGATCACGCTCCGGTGATTGCTGAGCTCTCGTGATTCTTTCTGGGCGGACGTCTGCGTTGCAAAGGCGAGTGGGGGAGTCTGTGGCTCGCCGGCCGGTTCGGTCATCGCCCCGGGGGGCGATGACTCCCCTGCGCTGACTGGTTTCGCGGCCCGTCGTCGAAACTCCCTCCACTCACTTCGTTCGTTGTGGTCAAACAG
>NZ_JBFUCB010000379.1:0-5955 GCF_056405435.1 Rhizobacter sp. P1_G5
GGCCAGCAGTTCGCGCGGGCTGAACGGCTTGACGAGGAAGTCGTCGGCCGCGAGCTCGAGCAGCAGCACGCGGTCCATCTCGTCGCTGCTGCCGCTGATCATGATGATCGGCAACGCAGGGTGCCGCTCGCGCAGGCTGCGCGCGAGCGCCAGCCCGTGCTCGTCCTTCAGGCGCAGGTCGAGCAGCACCAGCGCGTGCGGTGCCTCGGCCAGTGCCGCGTGCATGCCGATGCCGTCGCCTGCGGTGCTGACGTCGAAACCGGACTGCGTCAGCGCGTCGTCGAGCGAGGCGCGCAGGTCAGGGTCGTCGTCGACGACGAGGATGCGCGGGCGGGCGGGGGCAGGCATCCCGGCAGTGTGCACCGGGGGGGATTGGCTACTGGGATGGGGATTTACCCGAGCCCCCGCCGAACCGCGCCTCGCCCTGCTTGCGGAACTCCTTCGGCGTCATCCCCTTGATCTCCAGGAAGCGCCGGTTGAAGTTCGCGACGTTGTTGAACCCCGCGTCGTAGCAGACGTTCGTGATGTAGCGGTCGGTCTCCATCAGCAGCTGGCAGGCCCGCGTCACGCGCAGCCGGTTCACGAAATCGGTGAAGGTGTTGCCGGTGGCGCGCCGGAAGTAGCGCGAGAACTGGCTCTCGCTCATGCCCACGCGCCGGCTCAGCTCGCCCATCGAGAACTGGCTCGCGCTGTTCTCGGTGATGTAGTCGACGATGGTGCTGATCTGCGCGAGCGAGGTGTCGTCGTCGAAGCTCTGCAGCGGCATGCTCGACAGCAGCCGGTAGTCGCTGCAGTCCGACAGCTCGCCGAGGAACTCCAGGAACTCGGTGAAACGCTTCAGCCCGTGCAGGCTGCGGATGCGCACCAGCCGCTCGCGCGCCCGGTCGCTCATGCCGAAGAACTCGATGCCGTGGCGCGCCCGCTCCAGCAGCGGCAGCACGTCGCGCAGGTCGGGGATCAGGTCGGTCGCGCGGCGCAGCGGCTCGTCGGAGAACTGCAGCACCACGTCACGCAGCGGCACGCCCTCGGCCGGGATGTCGGTGGAGATCCAGTTGTGCGGCAGCCGCGGCCCGGTCAGCACCAGGTGCCCCGGCTCGAAATGCCCGATGTAGTCACCGACGAACACCTTGCCGCGCGTCTCGATGATCAGGTGCAGCTCGTATTCCTCGTGGTAGTGCCAGCGCACCAGCGGGTTCGGCACGCCATGCTCCAGGCAGCGCACGTAGCCGTAGGTGCCCTCCGGCTCGTAGCCGAGCTTGGTGTCGCGCACGAAGTCGTGCTCGAGTTCGGGGCTGCGGGTCCGGTGGGTGTTCATCGCGGCTTCAAGAAAGTCATCAACTCATCACGTTGCCACCGTCGACGTTCAGCGTCTGCGCGGTGATGTACGCCGATTCTCCACTGGCCAGGAAGACCGCGGCGCCGGCGATGTCGTCCGGCACGCCCATGCGGCCCAGCGGCACCGCCTTGCCGACCGCGATCTTCTTCTCGCCCGGCTGCAGGTGCTCGTGGCGCGCGAAGAGGGCGTCGACCTGCCCCCACATCGGCGTGTCGACCACGCCCGGCGCGATGCCGTTGACGCGGATGCCGTGCGGCGCCATCGCGAGCGCCGCCGACTGCGTGTAGCTGATCACCGCCGCCTTGCTGGCGCAGTAGTGCGACACCAGCGCCTCGCCGCGGCGCCCGGCCTGCGACGCGAGGTTGATGATGCTGCCGCGCACGCCGCCCGCGACCATGCGGCGCAGCACCGCCTGCATCGTGAAGAACATGCCCTTCACGTTGACGTCGAAGAGGCGCTGGTACATCGCCTCGTCCGAATCGAGCAGCGGCGCCAGGTCGAACACCGCGGCGTTGTTGAACAGCGTTGTCAGCGGCCCGAGGCGTTCTTCGGCGCCGGCCACGAAGCGGGCGATGTCGTCGCTGCGCGCGACGTTGCCGCTCAGGTACTGGACGCGGCCCGGGTGCTGGTCGACCAGCGCCTGCAGCTCGGGCGCCGGCGTGGCGGGCAGGTCGACCGCGGTGCAGCGCGCGCCTTCGCGCAGGAAGGCCCGCGTCACCGCCAGGCCGATGCCGCCGCCGGCACCGGTCAGCAGCGCGTGGCAATCCGCGAGGCGTTGCGTCGCGGGGTAGTCAGCCATGGCCGTTCTCCTTCAGGAACTGTTTGACCTCAGCATGCGCCCGCTGCAGCGCGGCCACCAGCCGCGCATCGCCGGCGAGCGGCCCCCACAGCACCGGATCGCGGCTGAACGCGGCCAGCGGATCGGCGCTCTCGAAGATCGCATGCGCCGCCGCCACGTCCATGCCCTGGTCGTGGTACGTGTAGCTCAGCTCGCCGCGGTGCCAGCGGCCGAGGAACTCGAAGAACAGCGCCGGCAGCTTCGCGACCGACGCGATCGACGCACCACGGGCCAGGCACTCGCGGAAGGTCGGCCACAGGAAACCGGCGATCTTCGCGTAGCCGTCCATCGCGACGCGCTGGTTGGTGTCCTGCAGGTACGGGTTGCTGAAGCGGTCGATCACGACGTCGCGGTACGCGGCGAGGTCGAGCGGATACGGTTTCTGCGACGCCTCCAGCGACGGGATCACGTCGTTCGTCACGTAGTCGAACGCCATCYGGCGGATCGCCGGGTGCGCCACGTCCTCGTGGATGTACTGGTAGCCGAGCAGGGTGCCGGCCCAGGCGAAGCAGCTGTGGCTCGCGTTCAGGATGCGGATCTTCGCCTCCTCGTACGGCAGCACCGAGGCCACCATCTCGGCGCCGGCCTTCTCCCAGGCCGGGCGGCCGTTGATGAAGTGGTCCTCGATGACCCACTGGATGAAGCGCTCGCCCATCACCGGCGCGCCGTCGTCGACGCCGGTCGCGGCCTTCACGCGCCCCGCGATGTCGGGCAGCGGGCGCGGCGTGATGCGGTCGACCATGTCGTTCGGCGAGCTGGTGTTCTGCTCGACCCAGGCGTGCAGCGCGGCCTGCTGGCGGCGCGCGAGGAAATCGAGGAAGCCGGCGCGGAAGCGCTCGCCGTTGCCGCGCAGGTTGTCGCAGTTCAGCAGCGTCACCGGGCCGGCGTTGCGCGTGCGGCGCGCGTCGAGGATCGCGGCCATCGCGCCGTAGATCGTGCTGCGGGTCTTGCCCGCCAGGTCGCTGGCCAGGTCGGCGAAGCTGTCGTCGAGCCGGTTCTGGTCGTCGAGGTAGTAGCCGGCCTCGGTGACGGTGAACGAGATGATGCGCGTGGCGGCATCGGCGCCGATCGCGATCAGCCCGGCCAGGTCGGGCGTGTACGGCACGATCTTCCGGATCGCGGTGATGCGCTCGTAGAAGCGCTCGCCGGCCGGCGTCACCGTCTCCAGCGTGTAGGCACCGCCCTGCTTCTGCAGCGCCGCGATGGTGTCGGCCATGTCGGGGCGCAGGTTGCCGCCGGCGATCTGCCAGGTGGTGTCGCCCTGATGGATCAGGTTCTGCAGGTAGACGGCCTGGTGCGCGCGGTGGAACGAGCCGAGGCCGAGGTGGAGGATGGTCAGGGGAGTGGTCGTCATGGGAAAGCTCGCATCGCTAGGCGGCCTGCTGCAGCGGGCGCAGCGTTCGCCCCTGGGCGTCGAAGAGGTGGAGGGCGCTGGCGTCGAAGCTGATGCCGACGCTGTCGCCCGGCTTGAGGGTGGTGCGCTCGCTCTGCCGCGAGACCAGTGGAACGCCTTCGCTGGTGTCGCCGATGCGGGTGTGGATCAGCGTGTCGGAGCCGAGCGATTCGATCAGCTCCACGCGGGCTGCGAGGCCGGTTCCGGCGGCACCGACGCGCACGTACTCGGGCCGCACGCCCACCGCGCCGTCGGTGGGCAACCGTGTGCCGGCCAGGCGCGTCAGTTCGGGCACGGCAGCCGTCTTGACGACGTTCATCTGCGGCGTGCCGATGAACTGCGCGACGAACTGGTTGGCCGGGTGGTCGTACAGCTCCAGCGGCGTGCCGACCTGCTCGATCAGCCCGTCGCGCAGCACCACCACGCGGTCGGCCAGCGTCATCGCCTCGACCTGGTCGTGCGTCACGTAGATGGTGGTCGCGCCGAGGTCGCGGTGCAGGCTCGCGATCTCGACACGCGTCTGGCCACGCAGCGCCGCGTCGAGGTTGGACAGCGGCTCGTCGAACAGGAAGACCTTGGGCGCGCGCACGATGGCGCGGCCGATCGCGACGCGCTGGCGCTGCCCGCCCGACAGCTCCTTCGGCGTGCGCTGCAGGTACTGCGTGAGGTTCAGGATCTTCGCGGCGCGCTCGACCTTCTGCTGGCGCGTCGCCACGTCGACCTTCGCGAGCTTCAGCGCGAACGACATGTTGTCGAACACCGTCATGTGCGGGTACAGCGCGTACGACTGGAACACCATCGCGAGGTCGCGCTTGGCGGACGGCACGTGCGTGATGTCGCGGCCGTCCAGCTGCAGCGAGCCCTGCGTGGTGGCCTCGAGCCCGGCGATCAGCCGCAGCAGCGTCGACTTGCCGCAGCCCGACGGGCCGACGAAGACGATGAACTCGCCCTTCTCGATCTGCAGGTCGATGCCCTTGATGGTGCGCACCGGCCCGAATTCCTTGACGATGCCCTTGAGTTCGAGGAATGACATGGGGTCTCCTTACTTGACGGCGCCGAARGTSAGGCCTTGGACGAGTTGCTTCTGGCTGAACCAGCCGAACACGATGATGGGAGCGATGGCCAGCAGCGACGCGGCCGACAACTTGGCCCAGAACAGGCCCTCGGGGCTGGAGTACGACGCGATCAGCGCGGCCAGCGTGCCGGCGTGGGCCGAGGTCAGGTTCAGCGACCAGAAGGCCTCGTTCCACGCGAGCACCAGGCACAGCAGCCCGGTCGACGCGATGCCGCCCATCGTCAGCGGCAGGATCACGTGGCGGAACTCGTCCCACACGGTCGCGCCGTCGAGCCGCACCGCCTCGAGGATGTCGTTGGGCACCTCCTTGAAGGCGCTGTAGAGCATCCACACCATGATCGGCAGGTTGGACAGCGTGAACACGATGATCAGCGCCGTCAGCGAATCGAGCATGCCGGTGGTCTGCGCCATCACGTACACCGGCACCAGCGCGCCGACCGCCGGCATCATCTTGGTCGACAGCATCCACATCAGGATGTCGCGCGTGCGCTTCGTGCGGAAGAAGGCCATCGAATAGGCGGCCGGCGCGGCGATCATCAGGCCGAGGATCGTCGACACCAGGCTCGTGATCAGCGAGTTCTTCGCGTACAGCAGGTAGTCGCTGCGCTCCTGCACCTCGGCGAAGCTCGACAGCGTGGGCGTGAAGATCAGCTGCGGCGGCACCGCGATCGCCTGCATCTCGGTCTTGAAGGCGGTGAGGCCGAGCCACAGCAGCGGGAAGAACAGCAGCAGCGCGATCGCCCACGCGAAGAAGGTGCGGACGTACGGGAAGCCGTTGGGGTAGGTGGTGCTCATGGCGTTCTTCCGTTCAATCGAGGTTCTTGCCGACCATGCGGATCAGGAAGACGGCCGCGATGTTGGCCAGCACCACCGCGAACAGCGCGCCGGCCGAGGCCACGCCGACATCGAAGTTCATCAGCGCCTGCTTGAAGATCAGGAACGCGAGGTTGGTGCTCTCGTTGCCGGGGCCGCCGCCGGTGGTGGTGAAGATCTCGGCGAACACGCTCATCAGGAAGATCATCTCGATCATCACGACGATCGCGATCGAGCGGCCCAGGTGCGGCAGCGTCAGGTACCAGAACTGGTGCAGCGCGTTGGCGCCGTCCATGCGGGCCGCCTCCATCTGCTCGCGGTCCAGCGACTGCAGCGAGGTGATGAAGATCAGGCAGGCGAACGGCAGCCACTGCCACGACAGCATCAGGATCACCGAGGCGAGCGGCAGGTCGGTCATCCAGTCGATCGGCGTCGCGCCGAAGAAGTGCCACACGTGCGCGAGCACCCCATAGATCGGGTTCATCATCATGTGCTTCCAC
>NZ_JBFUCB010000380.1:0-5935 GCF_056405435.1 Rhizobacter sp. P1_G5
AGGAAATGCTGCGCGAGCTGCGCCGCCTGCGCAAGCAGCGCGCCGAGGCGGCGGCGGCCGCCGGCGACCCGCCGAAAGCGCGCGCGGACAGCGAGTTCTGACGCAGCGGCGCAGCGCCCTCCTCCCGATGCGCACCCACTCCTTCCGCCAGCGCCGCGCCGAACTGGCCCGTCGCCTCGCGGCGGCCGGCGGCGGCATCGCGATCGTGCCGACCGCGGCCATGCAGCTGCGCAACGGCGACAACGAGCACCCGTTCCGCCACGGCAGCCACTTCCACTACCTGAGCGGCTTCGACGAGCCGCACAGCTGCCTGGTGCTGCATGCCGACGGCCGCAGCGAGCTGTTCTGCCACGGCGCCAGTGCCGAGCGCTCGGTGTGGGAAGGGCCGATGCTCGGCCCCGAAGCCGCACCGCAGGCGCTCGGCGTCGACCAGGCCTGGCCGATCGAGCGGCTCGACGAGCTGCTGCCCGAGCTGATGGGCCGTGTGCGCAATGTCTGGACGCTGTTCACCGTGCCGAGCGCGATCGACCAGCGCCTGCCCGGCTGGCTGGCGCGCGCACGCACCCGCGCCGGCCTCGGCGCCGAGGGCCCGGTGCACCGCGACCTGGGCCCGCTGGTCGACGAGATGCGGCTGATCAAGGACAGCGACGAGATCGACACGATGCGCCGTGCCGCGGCGATCTCGGCCGGCGCCCATGCGCGCGCGATGCGCTGGTGCGGGCAGCGCTTTCGCGCCGACCCGGCGGCCGCCGTACGCGAGTACGAGATCGAGGCCGAGCTGCTGCATGAGTTCCGCCGCCATGGCGCGAGCGGGCCGGCCTACGGCACCATCGTCGCGGCCGGCGGCAATGCCTGCGTGCTGCACCACGCGGCCGGCCCCGCCGAGCTGCGCGCCGGCCAGCTGTGCCTGGTGGACGCGGGCTGCGAGCTCGACGGGTATGCGAGCGACATCAGCCGCACCTTTCCCGCCGATGGCCGCTTCACCGCGCCGCAGCGCGCGCTGTACGACGTGGTGCTGGCGGCGCAGCAGGTGGCGGTGGCCGCGACGCGGCCCGGCTGCCGCCAGCGCGACGCCCACGAAGCCGCGGTGCGCGTGCTGTCGCAGGGCCTGCTCGACCACGGGCTGCTGTCGCACGACCGGCACGGCGATGTCGATGCGGTGATGGCGAGCGGCGCCTACCGGCGCTTCTACATGCACGACACCGGCCACTGGCTGGGGCGCGACGTGCACGATGTCGGCGAGTACCTGTCGCTGCAGGAGCCGGCCGTCGACCAGCCGGATTTCCGCGGCGGGCGGGTCGTGCGCGCGCCGTCGCGCCGGCTCGAATGCGGCATGGTCGTCACGCTGGAGCCCGGCCTGTACGTGCAGCCGGCGCCCGACGTGCCCGAGGCCTACTGGAACATCGGCATCCGCATCGAGGATGATGCGGTCGTGACGCCGGGCGGATGCGAGCTGATCMGCCACGCGGCACCGGTGGAGCCGGATGCCATCGAAGCCTGGATGAATGCGCACTGAGGTCGCCGCTGCCATGAACGTCAAGCCATGAACGTTACTGAGGCCCTGCCCCCCGCCGAGCTGGCCAGCCTGTTCGAGCTCGCGCCGGTGTCGCTGTGGCTGGAGGACTACAGCGCGCTGCATGCGTTGTTCTCGCGCTGGCGCGCTGCCGGCGTGACCGACCTGCGCGCGCACCTGCGGGCCGACCCACGCCGCGTCGCCGAATGCTCGGCCTGCCTGCGCGTGCTGCAGGTGAACCGGCGCACGCTGGAGCTGTACGGCGCGCGCGACCTGGCACACCTGGTCGAGAACCTGGCGCGCGTGTTTCGCGACAACATGTTCGAGCAGCTCGTCGAGGAGCTGGCCGCGCTGTGGGACGGCCGCACCCGCTTCACGAGCCAGACGGTCCACTACGCGCTGGACGGCCGGCGCCTCGACATCGTGCTGAACGCCACCGTGCTGCCGGGCCACGAGGCCGGCTGGGATCGCGTGCTGCTCGCGATCGAGGACGTGACCGAGCGCAGCGCCGCGGCCGAGGCGCTGCGGCTGAGCGAGCTGTATGCGCGCGGGCTGTTCGAGCATTCGCCGGTGTCGCTGTGGGTGGAGGATTTCAGCAGCGTGAAGCGGCTGCTCGACGAGGCCCGCGCGCAGGGCATCAGCGACTTCCGGGTGTTCACCGACGTGCACCCGGAGTTCGTCAGCCGCTGCCTGCAGGAGATCCGCGTGATCGACGTGAACCAGCAGACGCTGCGCATGTTCGGCGCGCCCGACCGCGGCACGCTGCTGCGGCGGCTGGACGACGTGTTCCGCGACGACATGGCCTCGCATTTCGCCGACCAGCTGCACGACCTGTGGAACGGCAAGACCACGCACCAGCGCGAGGTCGTCAACTACAACCTGGCCGGCGACAAGCTGCATGTGTACCTGCAGTTCTCGGTGCTGCCCGGCCACGAGGCCGACTGGGACCTGGTGCTGATCTCGCTGACCGACATCACGGCACGCAAGCAGGCCGAGGCGTACCTCGAGTTCCTCGGCAAGCACGACCCGTTGACCAAGCTGCGCAACCGGGCCTTCTTCGTCGACGAGATCAACCGGCTGGAGCGCAAGGGGCCGTGGCCGGTGACGGTGGTGGTGGCCGACCTGAACGGGCTGAAGACGATCAACGACACGCAGGGCCACGCGGCCGGCGACGCGCTGCTGCGGCGCGCCGGCGAGGTGCTGACGAAGGCGATCGACAAGCCGATGTGCGCCGCGCGCATCGGCGGCGACGAATTCGCGCTGCTGCTGCCGGGGATGGATGCACGCGCCGCGCAGCTGCTGCTGGAACGGCTGGCCTCGCTGGCGGAGCTGAACAACCAGTTCCACGGCACGACGACGCTGAGCTTCGCGCTCGGCATCGCCACCTGCGAGGCCGGCGGGCGCATCGAAGCCGCGGTCAACGAGGCGGACCACGCGATGTATGCGTCGAAGAAGGCGTTCTATGAGAGCGCGGAGATGAATCGGCGCAAGGCGGGGTGAGCGGGTTGCGCTCAGTCGACACGCGAAGCCCAGTAGTGCGGGCGCTTCCTATGAGGGGCGATGGCCACGACAAGCAGCCTGTCTTGCCAAGCCCGGTAGACGATGCTGAACGGAAACCCTTTGACCAGGACGCTGCGGGTCTCCTTGAAGCTCGGTGCACCGCCCAACGGATGCGTCCTGACGCGGGAAACTGCCGCTTCGACAGCGGCCTGGAAGCGCAGGCCAGCTCCCGTGGCGCCCTTGGAGTAGTAGGTGACTTCCTTGAGCAGCTCGATCTCTGCGGCGGGAAGGAAGGAGACCTTGATCACCGCGCTATTCGGTGAGCCTTGGCGAACACATCTTCTGCGTCAATCGGCAGGACTTCACCCCGCTCGAACTCGGCCAACCTGCGTTGGATCTCGTTTCCCACGCCGTGTCGAGCTCAGCGGCGGCTGGCTCGTTGAGCGATTCCATCAGTTGCTCGACGAGCCGTTCACGGTCTTCCGGCGGCAATGCCCGACCGAGGCTGAGGATGTGGGACACGGGATCGGACATGGTCGGCTCCTGATGGCTGGATCGGAGTCTAACGCTCGGGGTTGCGCCTCGTAACGAGGCTTGCGCATTCGACCCACACAATCCCGCATGTCCCAAATCCTGATCCTTGCCGGCGCAGCGATCTACGGCCTGCTCGGTCTGCTGCACCTGGCCTTCACGTTCTCCGGCACGAACTTCGATCCGCGCGATGCCAACGTCGCGCGCGCGATGCGGTCGAGTTCGCCGCGCCTGACCCGCGACACGACGATGTGGAAGGCCTGGATCGGCTTCAACGCGAGCCACAGCCTGGGCGCCATCCTGTTCTCGCTGGTCTACCTGATGCTCGCCGCGATGCACATGGACGTGCTGCGCCGCTCGCCCACCTTCGTGTGGCTGGCCGGCATCGCGAGCGCCGCCTACGTCGTGCTCGCGCTGCGCTACTGGTTCCGGATTCCGCTGGCGGCGACGGCGATCGCGACCAGCTGCTTCGTCGCCGGGGCCGTCACGATGTCGCTGGGGTACTGAGCCGGTCGGCGCGACGGGGGCACCATGCCCCGTGCTATAACCGCCGCCGCGGGGAACCAGCAGCGGCCGCGTCGAGCGCTGCATCGATTGATGACCGGGCCCACCCGGCATGCGACAGGCAGCACGCTCTCAGCGAATGAAAAAAGGTTTCTACACCATCATGTCGGCGCAGTTCTTCAGCTCGCTGGCTGACAACGCGTTGCTGGTGAGCGCCATCGAACTGTTGAAGACCTCTCACGCGCCCACCTGGCAGGTGCCGGCGCTGAGTCCGATCTTCGCGCTGTTCTATGTGATCCTCGCGCCCTTCCTCGGCGCGTTCGCCGACGCCGTGCCGAAGGGGCGGGTGATGTTCGCGTCGAACGCGATCAAGGTGATCGGCTGCCTGATGATGCTGTTCGGCAGCCATCCGCTGATCTCCTACGCGATCGTCGGCCTGGGCGCCGCCGCCTACTCGCCGGCCAAGTACGGCATCCTGACCGAGCTGCTGCCGAACTCGCAGCTGGTCAAGGCCAACGGCTGGATCGAGGGGCTGACCATCCTGTCGATCATCCTGGGCCTGCTGCTCGGCGGCCAGCTGGTCGGCCATGCGATCGCGGCGCACCTGCTCGCCTTCGACCTGCCGCTGGTCGACACCGGCATCAACACCCCCCCCGAAGCGGCGATCTCGATCATCGTCTTCCTGTACGTCGTCGCCGCGCTCTTCAACCTGCGCATCCCGCGCACCGAGGCGCCGCTGCAGCCGCTCTCGCACAGCGTCGTCGAGCTGGTGCGCGATTTCTCCAGCTGCAATGCCCGCCTGTGGAGCGACAAGCTGGGCCAGATCTCGCTGTCGACGACCACGCTGTTCTGGGGCGTCTCGGGCAACCTGCGCGTGATCGTGTTCGCCTGGGCCGCCGCGGCGCTCGGCTACACGACCACGCAGGCCTCGACGCTGGCCGGCGTGGTGGCGCTCGGCACCGCGGTCGGTGCGATCGCGGCATCGGTGCGGGTGCGGCTCGACCAGGCGACCAACGTGATCCCGCTCGGCATCATGATGGGCGTGCTGGTGATCGGCCTGAACTTCATCCACAACGTCTGGATGGCCGCCCCCTTCCTGGTGATCCTCGGCGCGATCGGCGGCTACCTGGTGGTGCCGATGAACGCGCTGCTGCAGCACCGCGGGCACAACCTGATGGGCGCCGGCCGCTCGATCGCGGTGCAGAACTTCAACGAGCAGGCCTGCATCCTCGGGCTCGGCGCGTTCTACACCGGCATGACGAAGTTCGGCATGTCGGCCTTCGCGTCGATCACGGTGTTCGGCCTGGTCGTCGCCGGCACCATGTGGCTGATCCGCCGCTGGCATGCGCGCAACCTGGTCGTCTACCGCGACGAGGTCGATCACCTGCTCGCCCTCGCCCGCAGCGACAAGCATTGAACCTGACGCCCGCAGCCGCCGGCCGCGACGCGCAAACCGCCCCCGGCTTCCTCCCCGCGCTCGCCCTCGGCTTCAACGCGCTGGTGTGGGGCGTCTCGTGGTGGCCGTTCCGCGAGCTGCAGGCGCTCGGCCTGCACCCGCTGTGGGCCACCGTGCTGGTCTATGCGGTCGCGGTGCTGCTGATCGTCGCGACGCGCCGCCGCGCCCTCGGCACGCTGCTGCGCACGCCGAGCCTGTGGCTGCTGATGCTGGCGTCGGGCACCACCAATGCGGCCTTCAACTGGGCGATGGTGATCGGCGACGTGGTGCGCGTCGTGCTGCTGTTCTACCTGATGCCGCTGTGGACGGTGCTGCTGTCGCGGCTGGTGCTGAAGGAGGCCTTCACGCCGACCACCGCGCTGCGCATCGCGCTGGCCCTGGCCGGCGCCTTCATCGTGCTGAAACCGGCCGGCGCAGGCGTCGCGTTGCCG
>NZ_JBFUCB010000381.1:0-5919 GCF_056405435.1 Rhizobacter sp. P1_G5
GAGGACTTCCCTCCGCTGACTGGTTTCATGGCCCGTCGTCGAAACTCCCTCCGCTCACTTCGTTCGCTGTGGTCAAACAGTCGACGACAGTCAGTTCACGAAGCGCGCTGCGCGCGCGGGCCATGAAACCAGCCAGCTCCGGCGCCCCCTCCTTATTGGCGCTCCACAGCCTCCCCACCCGCGCCTTTGCGGCGCCGCCGCGCTGTGTTTTGGGGGAAAAGACTGAAGTGACTGACGAAGCATGCGAGCGCCCGCATGTTCAACGGTCACTTCAGTCTTTTCCTCCCAACAAGAGCGGGTGGTGCTGCGCGGCGGGTGTCGGGCTGGCCGGGGGGCGATTTCTGAGGCGACGGAGAAGCTTGGTCTCGGGGGTGGCGCGCGCCAGCGCGCTTCGTAGACTGACTCATCGCCACTGTTTGACCACAACGAACGAAGTGAGTGGAGGGAGTTTGGCGATGCACCCACGGGACCGAGCTTCTCCGTGGAGTCGGCCCGCCAGGGCCGACCGCCGAGGCATGAGCCCCCCGGCCAGCCCGACACCCGCCGCGACGCGCAGCAGCAAAAGCAAAGCATGAAACGAACAACCCTCATCGCAGCAGCAACAGGCATAGCCGCACTCGTCGCCTTCCCGCTCGGCATCGAGAACCCGTACTACATCCACCTGGTCGAGACCATCATGATCTACGCGATCGTGCTGTTCGGCCTCGACATCGTCGTCGGCTACACCGGCCAGGTCTCGCTCGGCCATGCCGGCCTGTTCGGCATCGGCGCCTACACCGCCGGCGTGCTCGTGATGAAGCTTGCCGCTCCGCTGTGGGTCACGCTGCCGGCCGCGATCGCCGTCACCGCGGTGTTCGGTGCGCTGCTCGCGCTGCCCGCGTTGCGCGTCACCGGCCCCTACCTCGCGATGGTCACGCTCGCCTTCGGCACCATCGTGCAGATCCTCATCAACGAGATGAGCTTCCTCACCGAAGGGCCGATGGGCATCAAGCTCGACAAGCCGATGCTGTTCGGCCTGCAGCTCGACGAACGCGGCTACTACTGGGTCGTCGTCGCGATGCTCGTCGCCTCGCTCGTCGTCGTGCACCGCATCCTGCGCTCGCACCTCGGCCGCGCGTTCGAGGCGCTGCGCGGCAGCCCGGTCGCGTCCGATTGCATGGGCGTCTCGGTGTACCGCTACAAGGTCTATGCCTTCGTGATCAGCGCTGGTCTGGCCGGCCTGGCGGGTTCTCTCTACGCCTACTCCGAGCAGTACATCTCGCCCAACACCTACAACTTCGAGCTGACGGTGATGTTCCTGCTGGCCATCATCATGGGCGGGCGCAAGACGCGCAGCGGCGCGCTGCTCGGCGCCGCGATCATCGTGATGCTGCCCAAGCTGCTCGACGACATCGAGCTGTTCCGCTGGGTCGCGGTGCTGATCGCGATCGGCGTGGTCGCCGGCTCCGCCATCGCGCTCAAGAAGGGCAAGGCCACGCCGCGCACGGTGGCCGTGCCGGTGTTCGGCAGCGTCGCGCTCGCCGGCGTGTCGTTCGTGCTGACGACGATGACCGACTGGCGGCTGTCGATCTTCGGCGTCATCACGCTGTTCGTCGTGTACTTCCTGCAGGACGGCATCATCGGCTTCCTGCGTAACGCCCTCAACTGGCACAGCCGCGTCGAGGTGCCCGCCGTCGACGCCGCCTCCGCGCCGAAAGACGCCGTCTCGACCGCCGCCCAGCACAGCGCGCCGGAGCTGCTGGTCGCCCAGGGCGTGCTGATGCAGTTCGGCGGCCTGAAGGCGCTGAACAACGTCGACCTGAGCGTGCGGCGCGGCACCATCCACGGCCTGATCGGCCCCAACGGCTCGGGCAAGAGCACGATGATGAACGTGCTGACCGGCATCTACACCCCGACCGGCGGCACGCTCGCGTTCGCCGGCCGCTCGCTGGTCGGGCGCACCTCGTCCGACATCGCGCTGTCGGGCATCGCGCGCACCTTCCAGAACGTGCAGCTGTTCGGCGAGATGACGGCGCTGCAGAACGTGCAGGTCGGGCTGCACCACACCTTCCGCAGCCACCTCGTCGACGTCGCCGTGCACACGCCGCGCTACCGGCGCGAAGAGCGTGCGGCGGCGCAACGTGCACTCGCGCTGCTGGAGTTCGTCGGCCTTGCGGAACTGGTGCACGAGGAGGCGCGCAACCTGCCGTACGGCAAGCAGCGCCTGCTCGAGATCGCTCGCGCCCTGGCGCTCGACCCGCAACTGCTGCTGCTCGACGAGCCGGCCGCCGGCCTGACCGCGCCCGACATCAAGGAGCTGATCTCGATCATCCGCAAGATCCGCGAGCACGGCATCACGGTGATCCTGATCGAGCACCACATGGACGTCGTGATGAGCATCTGCGACACCGTGTCGGTGCTGGATTTCGGGCAGAAGATCGCCGAGGGCCTGCCGGCGCAGGTGCAGGCCGACGAGAAAGTCATCGAGGCCTACCTCGGTGGCCAGGCGGCCTGAGGAGCACGACATGCTGACCATCCAGAAGCTCGAAGCCGGCTACGGCAAGGTGCAGGTGCTGCACGGCATCTCGATCGAGGTGCCACGCGGCAAGGTCGTCACGCTGATCGGCTCGAACGGCGCCGGCAAGACGACCACGATGCGCGCCGTCTCCGGAATGATCAAGCCGAGCGCCGGCGAGATCAGCCTGAACGGCCAGCGCATCGACGGGCTGGAGTCGTACCACATCGCCAAGCGCGGCCTCGCGCACTCGCCCGAAGGCCGCCGCGTGTTCGCGACGATGACGGTGACCGACAACCTGACGCTCGGCGCCTTCCCGCGGCTGACCGGCAGCCGCCCGCGCGGCGACGTGAAGGCCGACCTGGAACGCGCGCTGGAACTCTTCCCGCGGCTGAAGGAGCGGCGCGAGCAGCTCGCCGGCACCTTGTCGGGCGGCGAGCAGCAGATGCTCGCGATGGCGCGCGCGGTGATGCTGAACCCCGAGATCGTGCTGCTCGACGAGCCGTCGATGGGGCTCGCGCCGATCCTCGTCGAAGAGGTGTTCCGCATCATCGCGCGGCTGAAGTCCGAGGGCGTCACGATGCTGCTGGTCGAGCAGTTCGCAGCCGCGGCACTGAACGTCGCCGACTACGGCTACGTGCTCGAGAACGGCCGCATCTCGGTGCACGGCCCGGCCGAGCGGCTGAAGAACGATCCGGCGGTGAAGGCGGCGTACCTGGGCGGCGGGCACTGAGCGTCAAGGGCGGACGCGCCRCCCTTGACGGGCTCAGCCGTCGATGCTCAGCAGCAGCTGCGTGGCCGTGTAGGTTGGCGTGACCTTGTAGCCGGTCACCGAGATCGTGCTGAACTTGCCACGCAGGCTCGTGCCCTTGAGCACGCTCAGCGTGTCGCCCACGCTCGGGGCGAACCCGGGCTTGAAGGTCACCGTCAGCGTGCCGCCCGTCAACGTCACCGTGCCGCCGGCGCTGACGCGGCCCGCGCCCGCATCGCCGATCTGCAGCGTCAGGTTGGCACCGCCCAGGACCGAGAGCGCCCCGCCGATCGACAGCGTGGACGGTGCGCTGCAGACGAGCGTGCCTGCACCGACGAAGACGTCGCCCGCCCCGAGGGCGGTGGCCGAACCCGCCACCAGCGAACCGCCCGTGATCTCCGTGCCGCCCGAATAGGTGTTGGCACCGGCCAGCGTCAGGGAGCCTGTGCCGGCCTTGGTGAGCTTGCCGGCGCCGGCGATGTCGTTGCGCCAGGCGTCCGCGGCACTGAAGCCACCGAGCGAGGCGTCCATGCCGACCGTCACGTCGCCGGTGAACGCGCCGTAGCCGTCAGCGGCGGCGAACAGGTTCAGGCGGCCCCAGCCCTCCTTGTCATCGAGGCCGGGGTAGCCCGACGGCAGCGCCGTGCTCTTCAACACCACGCGGCGCTGGCCCGCATCGAGATAGGGCAGCCGTGTTTCCAGCAGCGCTTCGGCCCCCTTGGGCACCGTGGCGGCCTTGCTGGTGTCGCCGATCGGCGTGAGCCCGTAGGTGAGGCGTCGCAGGTAGGCCACCCGGTTGGCGGCGCGATCCGCGAAGCGATCGGTCGACGTGTCGGCCGAGTGGGCGAAGGCGTTGAGCGCTTCGGCCGTCGTCACGCCCGCGGCGGCCTTCAGCGTGCCTTGCGCCTGGGCGAAGGCGGCCTGCTTCAGCGCGGCGTTGGCGGGGTCCACGATGTTCGCGGCCGCCGAAGCCTGGCCGAGAATGCGGCCCCCCATCACGTCGAGCGGCGAATGCATGCCGGCCAGGATGCGGTTCTCGCCGAGTTCGAGCCCGCGTGCCACCATCTCCTGGAAGCGCTGCGGAAACACGTAGGCCATGGCCACGGCATCGCGCGTGGCTTCCGCGGAGTGGCCGCTGATGTAGCCGCCGTCGGTGGTCGGCGTGCTGCTCTTCGCCGGCACCAGCGACGGCGCCACCACGACGCTCGTGCTCCAGCGCCACGGCCGCGCGTACTTGTAGAAGCGCTTGGCCGGCTCGGTGGACGCATTGGTGCCGATGGCACCGATGAAGTCGACGACGCTGCCGAAGCTGGCGTTGCCGCTGCCGCCCACGCCGATGTTGTTGCCGCCGTCGTTGTAGAGCACGCTGTTCGCGTCGGCCGCGATGCTCGAGATGGTGGTGGTCTGCTGGGCCGCGGTGCGCCATGCGCTCGTCACCGGGCCGAGGCCGTCGGTCACGCTGTAGCCCTTGCCGCGCCGGTCGTCGAGGTAGGCCGCCAGCTCCTGGGCCGCGGTGCGCCGGGACGTGAGGTCGACGACGTACTGGATGTTCGCTGCGTGCGTGCCGGCGTTGAGCACCGTGCCGTCGGTGGCGTCGCCCGGAATGCCGCTCCAGCTCGACGTCACGACCGCGGGGAAGCTGCCGTTCGCGGCGGCGCTGGCCCCCGCATCGACGAGCAGCGTGCTCGGCTTCCAGATGTCGAGAAAGCCCGAGACGGCGCGCACGCCGGCGTTCGTGTCCAGCGTTGCATAGCGGGCGTCGCCGCGCTGGTTCGTGGCGGCGAAGTCGACGAAGGGCGGCACCGCCTGCACATCGGCCACCGGCGCGGTGTCGGCATGCCCCAGGCCTTGCGGCGCCGGCGGGGCGGAGACGGTTCCTCCGTCCGCAGGGCCGCTGTCACCGCCGCCGCCGCACGCGGCCAGTGCGCAGAGAGAAGCGATCGAGGCGGCGATCAGGTGGCGCCGGTGGAGGAACGGGTGCTGCATGGGGAGGTCGTCGGTTGAAAACCGGCGGACTCTATCGATGCCTGATGAAAGCCCGATGACGCTTCCCTGGCGGCGGTCAGTCCCTGCCTTGCGCCAGCAGCCGCCGCAATGTCGCCCACAGCGCATCGTCGCGGAACGGCTTGGYCATGTGGTCGTCCATGCCGGCGGCCAGGCTGCGCTCGCGGTCGCCGTCCATCGCATTGGCGGTCAGCGCGACGATCGGCGTGCGCCGGCCGTCGCCGGCCTCCTGCTCGTGCTCGCGCATGCGGCGTGCCGCCTCGAAGCCGTCCATCAGCGGCATCTGGCAGTCCATCAACACCAGGTCGGGCCGGTGCGCCTTGAACGCCGCCACTGCCTGCTCGCCGTCGCCCACCACCTGCACCGACAGCCCCAGGCCCTGCAGCGCCGCCTCGGCCACCAGCGCATTCACCGGGTTGTCCTCGGCCAGCAGCACGTGGCCGCTCAGCAGGCGGCCGCTGCGCTCGCCGGTCGCGGCGGCGGGTTCGACCGGCGCGTCTTCCGGCGCCGTCGGCAGCGCCAGCGTCAGGCGGAAGTTCGATCCCTCGCCCGGCACGCTGGTGCACACCAGGTCGCCGCCCATCGCGCGCGCCAGTTCGCGCGCGATCGTCAGGYCCAGGCCGGTGCCGCCGTAGCGGCGTCGGAACGAGTTGTCGCCCTGCTGGAACGC
>NZ_JBFUCB010000382.1:0-5899 GCF_056405435.1 Rhizobacter sp. P1_G5
GCTGAAGGCGCTGGTGATCGACACCGACAGCGACCACAACACCCAGGAAACCGCCAGGCGCGTCGCGAAGATGTTCCTGACCGAGGTGTTCCGCGGCCGCTACGTGCCGATGCCCGCGGTCACCGAGTTCCCGAACGCCGAGCGGCTCAACGAGCTGATGATCGTCGGCCCGATCACGGTGCGCAGCGCCTGCTCGCACCACCTGTGCCCGATCATGGGGCGGGTGTGGATCGGCATCCTGCCGAACGAGCATTCCAACCTGATCGGGCTGTCGAAGTACGCCCGCATCTGCRACTGGATCATGAGCCGCCCGCAGATCCAGGAAGAGGCCGTCACGATGCTGGCCAACGAATTGCAGAGCCGGGTCAAGCCCGACGGCCTCGCCCTCGTGATGGAAGCCGATCACTTCTGCRTGCACTGGCGCGGCGTGAAGGACGACCAGGCGATGATGACCAACAGCGTGATGCGCGGTGCGTTCCTGAAGGACGCGAGCCTGCGCCGCGAATTCCTGTCCCTGCTGAGCAAGAAGACCTGAAAGGATTCCCCATGCTCGTGCGCCTGATGTACGCCAGCCGTGCCGCCGCGTCGATGGACACCGAGACGCTCGCGGCGATCATGAAGAAGTCTCGCGCCCACAATCCGCAGGTCGGCGTGACCGGGGTGCTGTGCCACTCCGGCGGCATCTTCCTGCAGGTGCTCGAAGGCGGCCGGCTGCCGGTCAGCCAGCTGTACAACCGCATCGCCAACGACCCGCGCCACCACGACGTGGCGCTGCTGCGCTACGAAGAGATCGGCGAGCGCCGCTTCGCCGGCTGGGCGATGGGCCAGGTGATGATGAACATGCTGAACCCGGCGCTGCTGCTGAAGTATTCCGAGCGGGCCGAACTCGATCCCTACGCGGTGTCGGGCGAGGTCTCGATGGCGCTGTTCGACGAGCTGGTCGCGTCCGCCTCGGTCATGTGCCAGAGCTGACGCCGGCGCGCAGCACCGCGGCCGGCAGCTCGATGTAGTGCCGTGCCAGCTCGGGCGGCAGCGGCGAGTCGAGCAGCAGCCCGGCCAGCCGCAGCGCATCGGCCGCGCCGTCCGACAGCCGGTTCATCGGGCTCGCGGCCAGCGCCGCCTCCAGCCAGGCGCGCACCAGCACCGGCCGCAGCATCCACGGCAGGCCCTGCACGACGCCCAGCGCATGCGCCACCTCATCGGCATCGGGCAGTTCGGGCGCCGGCACGATCGCATCGCGCACCCAGCGCTTCATCACCGCCTGGTACCAGGCCGCGCCGCTCTCGAGCTCGCCGTCGGGCACGAGCCGCGACAGGAAGGCCGTCAGACGCGCCACCTGCATCAGCGCCGATTCCGGCAGCTCGGCGAGGTCGTTGCTGGCGCTCGCGTTCGGGCTCGGCGGGCGGGCTTCGCCGAGGCGGTGCCGCAGCGCCAGCCAGTGCAGGCGGTCGATCGGGCGCACCTGGCCATCGGCGGCCATCACGCGGCGTGCCGCCTCGACGACATCCTGCCGGTCGTTCAGCGGTGCGCGCGCGATGCGCGAGAGCAGCACCTCGATCCACGGCAGGCGTGCGGCCGGGCCCAGCTTGTTGACCTCGTCGCGCAACGCATCGGCGGTGCTCAGGCCGCGGGTCTCGTCGCGCCAGGCGCGGCGCTCGCGCTGGCTGCCGGGCGTCGCGATCAGTGCCAGCAGCACCGCGCGGAGTTCGCCCGGGCCATGCACGCGGCCGAGGCGGTCGATCGCTTCGCGTTCGTCGTCATCCGACGTGGGACGGGGTTGCGGCAGCGTGCCGCTGGGGTCGGGTGTCTCGGACATGGGGACAGCATAGGCGATGGGCGCGGCGGGAGCAGCTGCCGATAGCGCGGTGGGCAAGCGGCGCGGCTCGCCGGCTTCGTCAGCCGGCAGCGCCGGGGCCGCGAGCGGCGGCATCGCGCGGCCGTAGACGCGGCGCACGCGCTCGGGCAGCGGCGGGTGCGTGGACAGCCAGCCCGCCGGCGCCTGCATCAGCTGGCCAGCCAGCAGGCGCGACGGCACGCGCAGCAGCGCGGCCTCGCGCCCGTCGACCTGGTGCCAGATCTTGCGCAGCGTGCCGCCCAGGCCGTCGCGGCTGCGGGTGAACTGCACCGCGCTCGCATCGGCCAGCAGTTCGCGCTGCCGCGACACGGCGGCCTGCAGCACCTGGCCGGCGACCCAGCCCAGGCTGCCCGCCGCGATGAAGACCGGGCCGATCAGCACGCCGGGAAAGGTCCGGTTGCCCTCTTCGTCGGCGTCGAACAGCCGGTGGCCGTAGCCGTGCACCAGCGACAGGCCCCACACCAGCGCCAGCAGCAGCATGTGCAGGCGCAGGTCGCCGTTGTGGATGTGCCCGAACTCATGCGCGACGAGGCCTTGCAGCTCGTCGCGCGTCAGGCGCTGCAGCGCGCCGCGCGTCACCGCGACCACCGATTCCTCGGGCGACCAGCCGGCCGCGAACGCATTGATGGCGCTCTCGCGCTCCAGCAGGTAGACGCGCGGGCGCGGCAGGCCGCTGGCGAGCGCCATCTCGTCGACGATGTTCAGCAGCCGCCGCTCGGTGACGTCGCGCGGGTCGAGCAGCTCGCGCCCGCCGGCCCATTCCGCCACGTGGGCGCCGCCGCCGCTGCGCAGCCGCGCCGTCTCGACCCAGCAGCCGCCCAGCACGAACAGCAGCACGATCGCGGTGTTGGTCTCGAAGAAGAGCGGCGGCAGGCCGGGGAAATCGGCGTCGCGCAGCAGCAGCGCGGCAGCGCCCCACCAGAGTCCGAGCAGTGCCGCGTTGACCACCAGCACCAGCGCGACCAGCAGCAGCGCGAACAGCGCCAGCAGCCGTTGCGTGGCCTGGCGGGTCTCGTCCTGCTGGTCGCGAAAGCGCACGGCCGCGCGCGAACTACAGCTGCACGCGCACCGCGGCGCGCTCGGCCTCGCTCGTGGTGGACTGCAGCATCGCGGCCTCGCGGAAGCCGAACAGCGCGGCCAGCAGCCGGGTCGGGAACTGCTGCGCGGCGACGTTGTAGTCGAGGGCCGCGTCGTTGAACAGCTGGCGCGAGAACGCCACCTTGTTCTCGGTGCTGGTCAATTCCTCGGACAGCTCGCGCAGGCTCTGGTCGGCCTTCAGCTCCGGGTAGGACTCGACCAGTGCCATCAGCCGGCCCATGGCCGAGCCGAGCACGCCCTCGGCCATCGAGAGACTCGTCACCGGCCCGGCGGCACCGGGGCGCGAACGGGCCAGGTCGGCAGCGGCCTTGGCCTGGTTGCGGGCGGCGGTCACGGCTTCGAGCGTCTCGCGCTCATGGGTCACGTACTTGCGCGCGACCTCGACCAGGTTGGGGATCAGGTCGTAGCGGCGCTTGAGCTGCACGTCGATCTGCGCAAACGCATTGCCGATCACGTTGCGCAGGCGCACCAGGCGGTTGTAGGCACCGACGGCCCAGAAGACCAGCACGGCAAGGATGATCCAGGCGACGATTTGGGTGGTGCTCATGGATGTATTGTGCCCCCCAGTCGCTTCGCTCCTGCCCCCGAGGGGCGCCACCCGGCGGCCCGGCAAAGCCGGTTCCGCGGGCGTTGCTTGATCGATCGCGGCCGGTGGCCTGCTCAACGCTCGACCGGCGGATGCTTCAGCGAATGCGCCACCTCGGCCAGCGCCTCGCGCGCCTGCTCGCTGTCGCGCGCCAGGCCCAGCTCGCCGCGTTCGTAGGCCATCGCGAGCGCCTGGTGGGCCGGCGGATATTCGAGGGCCGCCGCTTCACGGTACAGCACCAGCGCCCTCGCCTCGTCGCGCGGCACACCATCGCCCTCGCGCGCGGCATTGGCCAGCAGGAACAGCGCCTGCGGATCGTGCGCCTGCGCGGCCTGCGCCAGCCAGCGCGCTGCAGCGGCCGGATCGCGCGCGCGGCGCGCCAGCAGGCCGCGCTGCAATGCCGCGCCCGCATGGCCTGCCACGGCGGCGCGCTCGAAATCGCGTGCCGCCTGCGCCTCGTCGTGCTGCGGCCCGGATTGCAGGTGCAGCTTCCCCAGCTGGTACGAGGCCTGCGCATCGCCCTGCTGCTGCGCCGCCTGCAGCCAGCGCAGCGCCTCGGCCCGGTCCGCAGCGTCGGCCGTCGCGGCCAGCACGCTGCCGAGCGCCTGCTGCGCCTGCGCCGCGCCACCCTCGGCGCGATAGCGCAGCTGCTGCAGCGCCTGCGCGTCGCGGCCGGCACCGGCGCGCACCGCGAGCTGTTCGGTCGACACTGYCGCCAGCGCTCCGCGGTCGCCACGGGTGCTGACGCCCACCGCCAGCGCCGCACTGGCGGCGGCGAGCGCGACCAGCGCCCACACGGTGTGCTCGAACAATCGCGCCATCGGCATGCCTCTCTCTCTTACTGCGCCAGGTCGATCGCGTACACCGACAGGCTCTTGCCGCTGCCGTCGTCCGCCTGCTGCAGCGTGATGCCGGCGAGGCCCGCGGCCTGCGCCAGCGCGAGCTGGTTGGCCGCCGACTTGAAGGTCACCGCCCCGGCCGTCGTCACCTTCGTGAAGCGCCAGCTGCGGTGCGAGCCGTTGGCCACACGGGTCAGGTTCTTCGCGGTCTTGATGTACGAGATCAGCGCATCGCGGTTCGCGTCGGGCGACGCGTAGATCGTCTTGCTGCCGTCCAGGCCGGGGAAGCTGCCGCCGCCGCTCGCGCGGTAGTTGTTGGTCGCGACGACGAACTGCGCCGCCGCGTCGATCGCCGCGCCCTTGTACATGAGGTTCTTGATGCGGCTGCCGACCGCTTGCGTCACGTCGATCTCGTACTGCATGTCGGCCGACGTGAACATGTCGAAGTTGTAGCCCGGGTAGGTGCTGACCAGCTCCTGCGCCGTGGTCAACGCCGGGTTGATCGTGTTGAAGCGCTTGGCCGCGGTCTCCAGCCAGGCCTTGATGTCGGCACCCGTCACCTTCACTGCATAGATGGTGTTCGGGTACAGGTACAGGTCGGCCGCGTTGTTGATCGCGAGCGGGCCGGCGGCCACGTCGGTGAAGTCGTTGCCGCCGCCGAAGCCGGACTTGAACGGCGCGCTGACCGACAGCACCGGCAGCGTCTTGAACTCCGGCAGGTTGGCCTGGATGTAGGCCGAGACGTAGTCCGCCTGCGCCTGGTTGACGATCTCGATCGCGCCGGGCTCGCCCACGTCGGCGAAGTAGGTCGTCATGCGGAAATCGGTCGTGCCGACCGGCGTCTTCACGTACGCGATGGTCGCCTGGTGCTCGGCCTCGATCAGCGGGGCGACCGTCGCATCGACCGCGACATAGGTCTTGTCGGCGTTCTGCGTCGAACGTGCCTCGACCGTGGTCTTCGTCGTGTCGACCGTCCACTTGCTGCCGTCGTGCTTCAGGTTCAGGCCGATCACCCCCAGGTGCTTGCCCCAGAAGTTGGCCATCACGGTCGGCACGCCGTTGACCGTGCCCTTGACCTTGTCGACACCGGTCTGGTTGAACTGCCCGACGGTGCTCTTCGCGTCCGGGAAGATCTGGTGCGAGTGGCCGATCAGCATCGCATCGACGCCGGCCACCTTCGACAGGTGCCAGCTGCCGTTCTCCATCGTCGGCGAGTAGGCCCCGGCGTCGAGCCCGCCGTGCGAGATCACGACGATCAGCTCGGCGCCCTTGGCCTTCATCTCGGGGATGAACTTCTCGGCGGTTTCCTTCACGCCTTCGGTGTAGACCTTGCCGTCCAGCCAGCGCTTGTCCCAGGCCAGGATGGCGGGCGGCGCGAAGCCGATGAAGCCGACCTTGACCGGCACGCTCACGTCCTTGCCGGCCGGGTCCTTGGCCTTCAGCGTCTTCGTGACGATGGTGTACGGCGTGAACAGCGGCTGCTTGCTCTTGACGCTGTAGACGTTGGCCAGCACCTGCGGG
>NZ_JBFUCB010000383.1:0-5888 GCF_056405435.1 Rhizobacter sp. P1_G5
GTAGCTGGCCAGCCCGATGCGCCCGAGCGCGCGCGATTCGTCGCTGCGGAATTCGCCGCCCGCCACCAGCGAGGCCAGGAGTTCGTCGGCCTCGACGAAGGCCAGCTGGGTCGCCAGCTGAAACGCGCGTTGGCCCGGTTCGAGATCCGCATGCAAGGTCAGCAGCCGTGACCGCGGGTCGTAGCTGCGCAGGCCGGGCAGCGCATCGGCCGCTGCGGTGCGCGTCGAGATGCGGTGCTTCAGCAGCAAGTGCCGCTCGAGCCGCCCGGCGAGGTCGCGGGCCAGCAGCGAGGGCGGGTCCAGCTCGGCATGCGTGGCCTCGGCCAGCTCGTCGAGCTCGGCGACGTGGTTGTGGCGCGCGTAGAAGAAGTCGCGCACTTCCTCGTGCGGCTGGGTCGGACCGAGGCCGGGCCGGGCATCGCGGTCGCCCAGGCCGACGGCCATCGCTTCGAGGCGCTCCTGCGCATCGCGGGCCACCTTGTGCAGCTGGAGCATGCGATTCGCGAGCGCCGGCATCTGCTGCGCGAGGGCCAGCACCTCCGCATGCGGGATCGCGGCACCGCCATCGGCGACCACGTCGTGCAATTGCGCCATCAGGCGCGCCTCTTCACTCTCGGAGAAGAACTGCAGGTCGACGCCGAGCGCCGACTGCAGCTTCAGCAGCACCGGCACCGACAGCGGGCGCTGGTTGTTCTCGAGCTGGTTGACGTAGCTGGCCGACAGCTCCAGCGATTCGGCCAGCGCGGCCTGCGTCAGGCCGCGCTGCTCACGCAGCGTGCGCAGGCGCACGCCGAGGAAGGTCTTGCGCATGGTGGTTGAGACCCGATGTGCTTCACGCCGCGGCGAGCCGCTCCTTTGCCAGCTTCGTGCCTTTGGCCAGCGCTTCCAGCTTGCGCCAAGCCACGTCCCGCCCCATCGGTGCCAGGCCACAGTTGGTGCACGGGAACAGCCGCTCCTTCGGCACGAACTGCAGCGCGCGGCCGATGGTGTCCGCCACTTCCTCGGGTGTCTCGACGACATCGCTGGCCACATCGATCACGCCGACCATCACGTCCTTGCCGGCCAGCAACTTCATCAGGTCGGGCGGCACATGGGAGTGGATGCATTCCAGGCTCACCTGGTCGATGCGGCTGCGGGCCAGCGCGGGGAACACCGCCTCGTACTGGCGCCATTCGTCGCCCAGCGTGCTCTTCCAGTCGGTGTTGGCCTTGATGCCGTAGCCGTAGCAGATGTGCACGGCCGTCGTGCAGGTCAAGCCCTGTGCGGCGCGCCCGAGCGCCTGCACGCCCCAGTCGGCAGCGTCCTTCATGTAGACGTTGAACGCGGGTTCGTCGAACTGGATGATGTCCACGCCGTCGGCCTGCAGCGCGAGCGCTTCCTGGTTCAGCAGTTCCGCAAATGCGAAGGCCATCTTGATCTTGTCACCGTAGAAGCGATCCGCCACGGTGTCGACGATGGTCATCGGGCCGGGCAGCGTGAACTTCAGCTTCTTCTTCGTGTGCGCGCGCGCCAGTTGTGCCTCGAACGCATGCACGCGGCCCTTCAGGCGCAGCGCGGAAACCACCTGCGGCACCATCGCGTCGTAGCGGTTGTCGCGGATGCCCATCTTCACCTTGTGCTCGAAGTCGATGCCCTCGACCTGCTCGAGGAAGCCGTGCACGAAATGTTGGCGCGATTGCTCGCCGTCGCACACGATGTCCAGGCCTGCATCTTCCTGGGCCTTGATCCACAGCAGCGTTGCATCGGCCTTGGCCTGGCGAAGCGCATCGCCTTCRGCCTTCCAYTGCGGCCAGAGCTTGTTGGTTTCRGMSAGCCAGGCGGGTTTSGGCAGGCTGCCGGCGATGGAGGTTTCAAACATGATTGGCAGCCCATTGTTCAAGGACATTCTTGTACGGCTTGATGAAGTGCTCTTCTGCAAATTTCCCCTGCTTGACAGCCAGCTGGCTGCGCTCTTCCCGGTCGTAGACGATCTGCGTCAATGAGTAGTCCCCGTGCTTCAGGCTCGGTCGATAGACCTTCCCGGCCGCCGAGTTGGCGTTGTAGAGCTCGGGGCGGTAGATCCGCTGGAAGGCTTCCATCGTGGCGACGGTGCCGATCAGCTCGACGTTCGAGTAGTCGCCCAGCAGGTCGCCGCGGAAATAGAACGCCAGGGGCGCCACGCTGTCAGGCGGCATGAAGAAGCGAACCTGCATGCCCATCTTGGCGAAGTACTGGTCGGTCGATGACAGCGCATCCTGCTGGTACTCGATGCCCAGGATGGGGTGGTGATTGCCGTTTCGGCGATAGGTCTTGCTGGTCGAGGCGCTGATGCAGATGACCGGCGCCTTCTTGAAGCGCTCCTTGTAGGTGCTCGAGTTGACGAACTGCTTGAACAGCTTGCCATGCAGGTCGCCGAAATCGTCCGGCGTGCCGAACTGCGCGCGATCGGCGTTGTAGGCCGGGAGCAGCACGCTGAAGTCGTAGTCGCGCACGTAGGAGGAGAAATTGTTCCCCACGATGCCGCGAGTACGCGTGTTGTGCCGCTTGTCGAGAACGATGGTTTCCAGGATCTCGATCAACGGGAATGCGGGACTGCTTTCCGTGGCGCCGAAGCTCATCTCGACCGAGATGATCTCGAGTTCGACGGCGTAGCGGTCTGCCTCCGGGTTGTCCCAATGCGCCAGGTCGTTGAAGCGGTTGTCGATCATCCGCAGTGTGTTGCGCAGGTTCTGCTGCCGGCTCGCCCCCCGGGCCAAGTTGGCAAAGTTGGTGGTGATGCGCGTGCTGTCCGCTGGCTGATAGTTCTCATCGAAACGGATGCTCTTGAGGCGGAAGCTGAGTTCTTCGTTCATTGTGTTCTGGTGACCTGATTGCCGGGGAATGCTGATGCCGTGTTTCAGGCTGCGACCACTTCCTTCACTGGTGCAGGACTGCCGTGGCGCGTCAATGCGATCAAGGGCAGTGCTCGTTGCACCGCAAGCCGAGTCCGCTCGACGACGGCCTCGTCCCGCAGGCGGTAGTCCAGGAAATCCTTGTCGGTCGCGTAGACGCCCAGCGGCAAGGTGCGTGCTTGGAAAAAGCTGAACAGCGGCCGCAATTGGTGGTCGATCACCAGGGCATGGCGCTCGCTGCCGCCGGTGGCCGCCAGCAGGACGGGCTTGTCGATCAATGCGTCCTGGTGAATGAAGTCGAAGAAGTGCTTGAACAGCCCCGTGTAGGAGCCACGGTAGACCGGCGTTGTCACCACCAGCAGGTCTGCCTGCTCGACCATGGCCAGTTCGCGCTCCACGGTGTCGGGCAGTTGGGAACGCCAGACCGCGCCAGCCAACTGCGGTGCGAGCTGACCCAGTTCGACCAGGCGGCGCTCGCACGGAACATCCTTGGCGATCAGGTCCAGCAGGTGCTCTGCCAGGGCTGCAGCCTTGGACGGTCGTTGCAACCCGCCGGAGACCGCCACGACGCGGAGGGGGCGTGTCATTTCTGCTTTCATGGACCGGGATGCTAGGGAAGATGGGTCATGACGTAAAATGGTTTTATTTCACAAATCCATGAGCGGAATTCATCTGAATGCTTGAGCGCATCCACCTCAGCATCGTTCAGCAGGTCGAGAAGCAAGGGTCGTTGACGGCCGCCGCGGGCGTGCTGAGCCTCACCCAGTCGGCCCTGAGCCACAGCATGAAGAAGCTGGAGCAGCAACTGGGCACCGACGTCTGGCTGCGCGAAGGTCGAAGCCTGCGCCTGACGCAGGCCGGGCAGTACCTGCTGGCGGTGGCGAACCGTGTGCTGCCGCAACTGGACCTGGCCGAGGAGCGCCTGGGCCAGTTCGCGCAGGGCGAGCGCGGCGCGTTGCGCATCGGCATGGAATGCCACCCTTGCTACCAGTGGCTGCTCAAGGTGGTGTCGCCGTACCTCGCCACGTGGCCCGACGTGGACGTGGACGTCAAGCAGAAGTTCCAGTTCGGCGGGATCGGCGCGCTCTTCGGCTACGAGATCGACCTGCTGGTCACGCCCGACCCGCTCCACAAGCCGGGCCTGAAGTTCGAGCCGGTGTTCGACTACGAGCAGGTGCTCGTGGTGGCCAAGGGCCATGCCCTGGCTTCGGCAGCCTACGTGAAGCCGCAGCAGCTGACCCAGGAAGTGCTCATCAGCTACCCGGTGGACATCGAGCGCCTCGACATCTACAACCAGTTCCTGTTGCCGGCCGGTGTCACGCCCAGGCGCCACAAGGCCATCGAGACCACCGACATCATGCTGCAGATGGTGGCCAGCGGCCGCGGCGTGGCCGCCCTGCCGCGCTGGCTGGTCGAGGAGTACTCGGCCAGGATGGAGGTGGTGCCCGTGCGGCTCGGCGCGCGCGGCATCGCCAAGCAGATCTTCCTGGGGGCGCGAGAAGCGGACACCGCCATCGACTACGTGCGGGCCTTCATCGAACTGGCCCGCCAGCCCGCCATCGGCAGGAACCTTGGGTCATTCCGACAAACCCCAGCCCGCTGACCCTGACCGCCATTCAAGGGCCGCAAGTGCTCAAGGGAGGTGCGTCAGTGCAGGTTGATCGCCACGATGCTGCGCTGCCCCTTGATGTACAGCACCCCATTCGCCGACAACGCCAGAGATCCGGAAGCCGCGTACGACCAGACTGGCGCGTGGGTGCTCCGGTCGATCGCGAAGGTCGTCGTGTCGGTGCTCACGAACACCAGGTTGCTGGTCACCAGCACGTCGCTGACGAACTTGGCATTGCCGGGGGGTGGCGCCCAGGTCCACAGCTTGGTGCCGCTCGCCTCGTCGTAGGCCTCCAGGAGGAACGGCGAGTTGTTGGACGCGTACAAGGTGCCGGCGGCGTAGGCCGGATTGCCGGAGTAGGCACCCCGGATCGCCCAGCGGACCGTCCGGTTCGAGGTGTCGAAGTTGACGATCGAGTTGCTGGCTTGATTGCTGAGGTTGCCGGCGTACACGTTGTTGGCCGCGCCCAGCACCGGCGCGCCTGCTGTCGTGTAGCCATTCCACGCATACGTGGGATCGTTGATGCTGCCAACCAGCGCACCGGTCTGGCTGTCGTAGACGCCCAGCGTGCCGCCGACATAGGAGTACGCGTAGTTCGCATCGACCGCCGGGGTCCACCCGTCGAACTGGCCGACGTTGGCGAAGAACTGCGTCGCCCCGGTCGTCGTGTCGAACGCGTACATGCCGCCAAAGGTGCCGCCGTCCGTATAGACCCGCCCGTTGAGGATGGTCGGCGCGAAATAGCGATCCCATTGCGAGGACATCGAAGCCTTGAAGAGCTGTGTGCCGCTGGCCGCATCGAAGGAGAACATGTACGTCGAGCTCTGCGACCCGGCGGCGATGAAGACCTTGCCGCCCGAGAACGCGGGCGGATTGGTGGTCGCGTATTCCAGGTCGCCGAACGAGTGGCTCCACACCTTGCTGCCGTCGTCTTCCTTGTACGCAAACAGTTCGTGGCCGGAGGCGCTGGCATTCCACCAGGGGCCGCTCGCGACGTAGAACATGCCTGCGCCTGTGGTCAGTACGGAAGGGGACCATTGCGTCCCTGCGTAGGCCGGCGCATTCCATTTCCAGCGCGGATTGAAGGCGGACGCATTCAGCGTGGCCGGCACGAATCCGGTGTGCGACGCATTGCCTTGGAAGGTGCCCCAGTCCGGCGCGCCCGACAAGGGCGCGAGTGGCGACAGGTTGAAGGTCGCAACGCTACCGTCCGGCGACAGGACTTCGATGTCGTAGGGCAGCGTGAACGGCGCGCCGGCCAATGGGTGGTCGCAATTGACGTCCGTGCAGACGTTGATCGCGAAATTGCCGGAGTAGTGCCCGATCGCCAGGCTCTTGAGCGGCTTGGCCACCACGGTGAACGTGCCGTCGGTACTCGTCGTGATGCGCACGGGCGATTCGACCACCGC
>NZ_JBFUCB010000384.1:0-5887 GCF_056405435.1 Rhizobacter sp. P1_G5
GGGCAAGCCGCTGGCCGAGGGGCGCGGTGGCAATGGATCGATTACGTTCGGCCCGCAAAGCCCGTTCGGATCGATGTTCGGTGGAGCGCCTTCTTGGCCTGGAGCGCAACAGCAGTCCCCGCGCTTTGATCTGATCGACAACGCCAAGATTGTTTATGAACAGATCAGAAGCGCACAGCGAATGCCGAAGTGACCAGATCAACGAGGCAAAGCGATGACGCCGGACGACCTTGAGCTGATGCTTGTGCAGTCCCGCCTTGTGGCAACGGCTGAGGCGCTGAGTCGAGGGGCGCGTGCAGCAACACCCGAAGAAGAGGCAGAGAAGTTCAGAGTTGCTCTGGTCCAAACTGGACTGTGGCAAGGAGAGACTGATGCGGGCGCGCTCAATCGCTACTCTGTTGGTGAAATGTCCATCGAGGATCTCGCACAATACTTCAGCCTCCGGCCTTGACCTATCCATGGCGAGAGTTCGCCCGGCGGGTGGGGCGACCTTCTCGTGCCAAACGCAAGGACTCACGTGGAGAACGACTCACCTTCTGCCGCTTTCCGACTCGGCGCATGCCTGCTGGCGGCGCTCGTTGGACTTGCTCTAGGCTTCGTGCCAGCAATCGGGTTCGCCGCTGCTTCAGTATTCCCTTCCGTTCCTTTCGCAGTGTGGGTGTTTGGAACATCCGTCATTCTTGGAGCCGTCTCATACGTCGTCCCTTCCTTTGCGTTCGCACTCTTCCCTGCTGTGGCACACATGTTCGCTGGCGCGGCGAAACAGGCGGTTTGGCTAGGCGACAACGATCTCCCTGGTCCAGAGCCCTCCGCGCCCAGCTATCTCAAGGTAGCGTTCTATGCAGGTGCGGTCGCGCTGGTCGTCATCGTTCTGATCGTCAAACGTTCCTCGTAGGGATGGAATGCGGCTCACGCCTCCATCGACTGGCCGCTTTTCCGACTTTGGGCTCAGGGCGCCTGCCATGCCAGACGCTGAGTGACCGCTATGCACCCGTGAGACTGGCGATGCGAAGGTCCGCAATGGGTCGATAGCTCTGCTTCGCGGCTCGCAGGAGCGGCCGTTCGGCTTGGTCAGCACCGGCACGCAGCCCGGTCCATTCGGGCTTGACTGAACGAACCCAACGCGTTGCGCGACGAAGGTCTCCTCTCCGCCAGAGCGGTCGCTCGGGCGACAGGCTCTGACCGACCGCAACCAGCCTGAAGCGGTCGACCGGTCCTTGCCCGAAGGAAGATCGTCATGCGCCATGGATATGAGTCCCTCGTGAGGCGCCTGGCGCAGCGCGGTCACTTGCGGCTACAAGAGTCGCAGCGCCCGATGATGGGCGAAGCGTTGGATGCTGCCGGCGCCAGGCTCCGGGCCGCCTGCGAAGGCCCGCCGCAGTTCGACGGGGTTGCGTCTGCATCGGTGCGCCTCCGGCCAAGGATGCGGGCTCGATAGCGTCGAGCCACTCAGTGGTCGGCGGGATGAGCCTTCGCGATGAACCCTGCCAGGTCATCGTTGAACCGCTGGGGCGATTCAAGAAATGGCGCGTGTCCCGTGTCGGGATAGAAGAGCGTCCGGATCGATGGATTGAGTTGCTGGGCACGCCCGGCGCTGGCGTCGGCCCGCACCAGGGCGTCCAACTCGCCATAGATCTGGAGCATGGGCTTCCGAACGCCCTGGAGCCCCTTCGCAGCATCGACCGTCATGCGGTGCACGACACGCTGCATGTCGAACGATGCCAGCGCAGCATTGGCCAGCAGGCGTTGGACGACTTCATCCACGGGCGGGCGATGGAAACACAGCGTGAGAAAGGCGCGTTCTGCATCGAGCCGAGTGCGCAGGTCCAGGGAACTCATGTCTCGATAAACCTCGGGATGCGGCTGGATCTGCGCCGCGTCCAGCTCGATGACGCCGCCCACGTAGACCACGCCAGCGATGTCCGCATCGCCGTACTTCGCAAGGTAGTTGGAAATGACGGCAGCGCCCAGCGACCATCCAACCAGCATGGGCCGACCGGACTTCGACTTGCGGATGACCGCATCCAGGTCGTCCGCCCACCGCAGCCCATCGGTGTACATCTGCGGCGCCGAGGGATGGCCGGACTGCCCATGGCCCCGCAGGTCATAGGTGATCAGGCGGTAGCGTTGCAGTACCGGGCTGTCGACCTGCGCCTRCCAGCTGAGGTGGCTGCCCAACAGGCCGTGCACGAAGATCACAGGCGTTCCGCCGGGGTCGCCCGCCTCCTGGATCGACAAGGTCACGCCATCCGAAGAGACGGCCGTGTAGTGCCTGGAGGGGGGCTCGGCCCACGCGAGGTTGATCGCAGTCGCTGCGAGGGCAAGCAGGCCGGCCACGAGCGCGCGAGATAGCATGCCGAACGGCAAGAGGGTCATGGAGTTGCTCCTGATGAGACAAAGGGGCGCTGACTGTCGAGCCTCACATCCGTGTCAGGGTCAAGCCGTCGTTCTCGAATCCCCATGAAGCCTGTTGGATTACTCACCATCGGCGCACTGTCCCGCCTCACCGGCATCAGCGCGCGGGCGATTCGGCATTACGACGCCCTGAAGCTGTTGAATTCTTCGCGCGCAGAAAACGGCTACAGGAAGTTCGAGTCCGGCGCAGCCGTGCAGGTGCGCCAGATCCAACGGCTCCTGGCCGCCGGTCTGAGTCTTGATGAGATCCGGACCTTCCCCGGCTGCATGCTGCTGATCGAAGGCGCCACGCCCTGCGAGCAGACCTTGTCGGCGCAACGCGAGCGGCTGGCCCTCATCGAGGCGCAGATCGACGACCTGGAGCGCCGGCGCGCGCGATTGCGCGAGATGCTGGGCGACCACAGCGGCTGACTCTGGCTCGACTCCTTCGCGCGGCCCGCGATTCGCCAGCACCTGCCTACCGTCGCCTCCTGAGGCATTCGACTCCTGGCAAGCCCGTCTGGAGGCTGCGGCCTTCACCACTGCGGAGCCAACCAGAAAGGGATTCTGGTGTCGCGGCTCGGAGTCGAGAACCCGCTCAGGCATTGGCCAGGCCGATCTTTGACGCAATTTCGGCACACCCAGAGTTGCCCTCTGAAGCCAAGTCTTTTTGCATCGATGCCCGCGCGACGATCGACTCTCCTCGGTCCCTCGGAGCCTCGACGCATGGCTGAACATACTCGCCCTCAGCTCTCAGCAGGGGTTGCCTGCTGCGCAGCGGTTGCGGTCGGTCGCTTCGAGCTTTCGAGCGGCCGCTTGCTGCCTCAATGCGGACGCTGCGACKTTCTGGGGGGAGCCGAGCGATCGGTCAAGCGACGCGGCGCCGACGGACGCTTGTCGAAGCGCTGTGCCGCCAGTGGATCGGGGTGGGGTTGAACGTCCGCCGCGCGCCTGCGCGAACTGGCACTGTCGACCCGTTGCGGAAGTTCGTTCGGCCGAACTCAGTGCCGCGAAGCGGTTATTCAGAAAGCACGTTGATGCAGCGCGCGAGTCCCTCACATATGAGGGTGCTGGCCTTCATGTGTGCGACCTAGCCGCCGGGTAAAAATTCTGATCAACCAGGCGCGAAGAGCATTCGGCAAAGAAGCGATCATGAGTGCAAGCGCGCCGATGGTGAATACGATTGATATGCCGCCGCCGACGTGGGAGCACGTTGGCAATCCATCAACGAATCCCAGCGAACCGCCGCAGTCCATCTCGACGAAAGCGAAGGAAATGGCCGCTCCTAGTGCAAACATCCCGAGCCATGCGCCTGGGGACGGCACCATTTTGGCCTCAGCCGCCATATGCCTCCAGAAGTACGCAGCGCACGCGGTGGCCGCGGCCGCAACCGCGACAAAAGGGATGATCTGTAGGTTTTCAGGGGCGAGCCAAATAAAAAGTGCAGCCACCTCCAACCAGAGGAAGACGAAGCTCACGCACGCCGCGGTGACTTCAGCAGTCCTCGTGCTCATGTCGATAGGGGCATAGCGGCCATGCCTTCAGAACCTCCAAGCTCACCGGCGCTCGCGAAGCCCAGATCACCAGCCTGTACGAGTCCTCTCCGTCGAGCCCATTCTCGCTGAGGGAGTTCAGCCCCGAAAACAGTGCGAGAACCGTGTATGTGCCGGGCGGCACCGCTCGGGAGTAGACCTCGCCACCCGTGCATTCATGGACCTGCAAGTTTCCCGTCGGCAAGTCCAGGGAGCACCGAATCACGTGATCGTATCCAGCGAGGTCAATCGTMGGAGCGGAGTCGAAAACCTCCAGCGTCACGGGTACGGTGGTGTTTCTAAGCGGGCAGATGACCAAGACGTTCGCGGCAGCCTTCGCCCTTCGTTCCACATCGACATCCGTCCAGTCGGTCGGCGCATCGGGGAAGATGCCACCGTCCTGAACATAAAACTGGTTGTAGTCGGCGAAAACGTCGAGCACGACAGTTTGTCGAGCATTCATGCGTTATCGGCCTCCGTCCGAGAAGGGCCCTATTGGCATCGACACTCGCTCGGCCCTTTGCCTCGCATGCCAGCCGTTTGTGCTGAGGAGAAGACGGGCACCATTTCTCCGCGCCGATCGACCGCACTGCACCTCTTCACGCAGTTTGCTTCCTCGCCGGGAAGGAGTCCGGCGAGAAGCGACACAGCGAGCGTGAAGGCGACGAACGAGGCAAAGCCGACAAATACAGTCAACCCCGTGTGGCGTCGAGTTTGCGCGTGAGGCATGGTCTTGGTTACTCGCGTCCGATTCAATCGGCTTCGTCCAGGGGGCTTGAACAAGAAGTCTATCGGCTCGCTCGACAGCAGTCATCCGCGAGCGGCAGGAAGTGGCCGATTGTTGTCAGTCAGCTGCTGCGCCTTGTCGGCGGTAGGCGATCCGTTGCCGCAGGTCAATTTCTCGATCTGCCCACCCGGGAGCGGGCATTGCGCTCAGGCTTCTTCCCAGATGACGCCTTCCGTCCCATGGTTGAACCTGGCTCTCAGGCGGCTTCGGTTCAGGGGATCACTTTTGAGCCGATCTCCAATTGCAGCTTTGACCACCGCGCTACGTTCTGCATCAACAGCCAAAATTCCGTGGGGTTCTGCCGCAACTTCGTTTCGTTTACGCGCAGCTTCCCATCGAAGCCAGATGCCCCAGTCCTCCATCACCAGCCCTAGCAGACTCGGATCGACAGGAGACAGGAAGTACGTATCGCCGTATTCATCAGTGCTGTGGTCGAACTCGGCTTCGTAGATGTGCGGCACGCCGTTCCATTCCGCGATGCCAAGACGCGGGCCATCGTAATAGTCGTGGACGGTAAGTATTCGATCCATCGAGATAGCCTACCTGAAAGCAGACCTTGGCGACCGGCAGCAGCTGGCCGTCGTCGGTCCCAGGCTCCCCATGGAAGACGACATGACGTCACGCCTTCCCGCGTGCTTCCTTCTTCGCTTTTCGCGTCTCTTCGGCCACGATGCCGGCTGCCCGCCAGTGCGCGAACTCGTCCGGCGTCTCGAGCGTGACGCGGCCCCAGGCGCCGCTGCGGAAGTCGTTCAACGCCRCCTCRGCGGCYTTCTGCATGTTCACGCGGCCACCGGGCAGCAGGCCGCCGCGCTTGCGGCCCACTTCGGCCAGCAATGCCTCGTCGGTCATCGCCGAGAAGTCGGCRAGCTTGTAGCGCGCCACCAGTCGGTCCGCGTAGCGATGGCGCACGCGAGCCAGCAGCGCCATCGYTACCTCTTCCTCGTCRTAMGCATTGCGGCCGATGCCRCCGCTCGCCGCCAGGTTGTACCCACYCTGCKCRGTGAGGATTCGCGGCCACAGCATGCCCGGTGTGTCAAACAGGAAAAAGTCGTTGGCCAGCAGGATCTTCTGCTCCAGCTTGGTGATGCCCGGCTCGTCGCCCGTCTTGGYTGTGCGCTGGCCGTTGAGGGTGTTGACCAGCGTCGACTTGCCCACGTTGGGAATACCGCAAATC
>NZ_JBFUCB010000385.1:0-5828 GCF_056405435.1 Rhizobacter sp. P1_G5
GTTGTAGGCGGCGGCATCGGTCGGCACGCCGGCGGCGAACGGGTTGTCGCGCCATTCGGTGAAGCGGGGTTCGGCCGGGCGGGCGGCGTGCGTCGACGACGGCGCGAGCCGCCAGGCGACGACGCCGATCACCAGGCAGACGCCGGCCACCGAGAGTGCGAACAGCGAGGCCGGCCGGTCGTGAAGCAGAAAGCCTTCGTGCTTCGCACTGCGGCGTTCGCCCTTGGGGCGGCCCGGCGGGCTCACAGCCCGGCCGCCCTCAGGCGGTTCGCCTGGCTGCGGTAGAAGGCCACCGGGTCCTGCGCGAACAGCCCGCGGATGCCGAACGCCTGGTTCACCTCGTCGAGGTGGTTCCAGGCGTAGTTGTCCTTCAGCACGATGCCCCAGTGGCTGGAGCACTGGCCGACCAGCCCGTCGTTCTGCTCGAAGCCGAAGAACACGCTGGTGGCGGCGAGCAGGCCGTCGCTCACGTCGAACACGTTGGTCAGCACGCTGGTGCCGCCGACCGACCAGTAGCGCACGCCGTTGACGACCGCCGCGCCCTGGCCGCAGGGCGTGGTGGGCGCGGCCTGCGGGAAGCGGCGGTTGAAATCGGCGGCGCCGGCGGTGTTCAGCGACTGCAGCGCACCCAGCGAGTCCTGCGGCAGGCTCGGCGAGCCGGAGAGGAACGAGATCGTCGCGGCCAGCGCATTCGCGATCGCGGCGGCGGCGCCGGTGGTGCCGGTCCACGAGGTGATGCCCTGGATCGCATCGGCCGTCTTGCTGCCGGTGTGCGGCGCGCCGACCGTGGTGACGGAGGCGATCAGCTCGGGGGCGACGGCGGCGACGTAGCGGATGGTCGGGCCGCCGTGGCTGTGGCCGATCAGGTTGAACTTCTGATGGCCGTAGGCCGCCTTCAGCGCGCGCAGTTCGCGCAGCAGCTGCTCGCCGCGCGCCTCGCTGGAGTTGGCGGCCGACACGCTGGGCGTGTAGACGGTGGCACCGCCGGCGCGCAGCGCCGACGGGATGCCGTAGAAGTAGTCGACCGGCCCGATCGCATCGAAGCCGAGCAGGCCGTGCACCATCACGATCGGGTACTGCGTCTTCGTGTAGGTGTCGGCGGCGCGCGCCTCGGGCGCGGCACCGAACGCGAGGCCGGCGGCCAGCGCGATGGCGCCGAGCGCGCGCGGCAGCGACGCGGACCGAAACCGGGAACGCCATGGGAAGGGCAGCCGCGGCACGCGGCAGATCGGCAAGTTCATCGAGATGTCTCCTGAAGGTTCTGGGTATGTCGTGCGCCCGCCGGCATCGATGCCAGTCGGGTGCGCACGCGGGACCGAACATCCTGCGAACTGCCTGCAAAACATGCGGCCGACGCGGAGTCTCGAACGAACGTTCGTCTTTTAGAAGAGGGTTGGCACGGAGAGGGGGGAGGGACTTTCCCGGAGGGCGACCTCAGACGAGGATGGCGTCCCGTTCGACGAACGGCCGCAACTCAGATCTCAACGCTTTGTCGCTGACCAGGTCGACGGGACGACCGAGCAGGTCCTCCAGATAGAACTGCAATCCGAAGTAGCGGGTCGAAGTGGCCGGCCCATCGAATCTGACCAGCAGATCGACATCGCTCTCGGCGTTCGACTGCTGGCGGGCGAGCGAGCCGAACAACACGAGCCGCGTCACGCCGAAGCGATCTTGCAGCTCCGTCTTGTGCAGCCGCAGCACGGCCAAGGTGTCGGCACAATCCATCGCTCGATCATGCAGCAGCGGCCTGCAGTGCGTCCAACACGCAGACCCTGGCGCGTGCATCCGCACGATCCAGCGAACCCGGCGGATCCGGCTCTGCCGGTCCGCTCGGGTTGCCCCCTTGAGGGGGTGGCGCGCAGCGCCTCGGGGGTGGGTGATCAGATTTCCTCGTACAACGGCAGCGTCAGGAATTCGGCGAACTCCTCCTGCGTGCTCATCTGCGTGAAGATCTCCGCCGCCCGGTCGAACTTGCCTTCGAAGCCGCCGGCCTTGATCTTCGCGAGCTCTTCCGGCACCAGCGCGCGCACCAGCTCGGCCGTGACCTTGCGGCCGTCGTCGAGCGTGCCCTTCGGCGAGCGGATCCACTGCCACACCTGCGAGCGGCTGATCTCGGCGGTGGCCGCATCCTCCATCAGGTTGTGGATCGGCACGCAGCCGTTGCCGGCCAGCCAGGCACCCAGGTAGTGGATGCCGACGTTGATGTTCATGCGCAGCCCGTGCTCGGTGATCGGCGCCTCGGGCTGGAAGTCCAGCAGGTCAGCGGCACTGACCTTCACGTCGGGCCGCTGCTTGTCGAACTGGTTCGGCCGGTCGCCGAGCACCGCCATGAACTCCTTCATCGCCGGCTCCACCAGCCCCGGGTGCGCGACCCAGCCGCCGTCGTAGCCGTCGGTCGCGTCGCGCTTCTTGTCGGCGATGATCCCGGCCATCGCGATCGCGTTCTTCTCGGGGTCGTTCTTGATCGGAATCAGCGCGCTCATGCCGCCCATCGCAGGCGCGCCGCGCTTGTGGCAAGTCTGCAGCAGCAGCAGCGCGTAGGCGCGCATGAACGGCGCGGTCATCGTGACCTTCGCGCGGTCGGCCAGGCAGAAGTTGCGGTCGACCTTGAACTTCTTGATGCAGCTGAAGATGTAGTCCCAGCGGCCGGCATTCAGCCCGGCGCTGTGCTCGCGCAGCTCGTACAGGATCTCGTCCATCTCGAAGGCCGCGAGGATGGTCTCGATCAGCACCGTCGCCTTGATCGTGCCCTGCGGCAGCCCGAGCTCGGCCTGCGTCATCACGAACACGTCGTTCCACAGGCGCGCCTCGAGGTGGCTCTCCATCTTCGGCAGGTAGAAGTACGGGCCGGCACCGCGCGCCAGCTGTTCCTTCGCGTTGTGGAACATGAACAGCGCGAAGTCGAAGATGCCGCCGTGCACGCGCTGGCCATCCACCGTGACGTGCTTCTCGTCGAGGTGCCAGCCGCGCGGGCGCACCTGCAGCGTCGCGATCTGGTCGTTGAGCCGGTAGGTCTTGCCCTTGGATTCGAGCGTCAGCGTGCGGCGGATCGCCTGCGACAGGTTGATCTGCCCCTGGATCTGGTTCGACCACGATGGCGAGTTGCTGTCCTCGAAGTCCGTCATGTAGCTGTCGGCGCCGGAGTTGAACGCGTTGATCACCATCTTCGCGTCGACCGGGCCGGTGATCTCGACGCGCCGGCAGTGCAGCGCCTTCGGGATCGGCGCGACCTTCCAGTCGCCGGCGCGGATGTGCGCCGTCTCGGGCAGGAAATCGGGGCGCTCGCCGGCATCCAGCCGCTGCGTGCGCTCGACCCGCGCGGCCAGCAGCTGCTGCCGGCGCGGCTCGGAGGCCCGGTGCAGCTTGGCGACCAGCTCCAGCGCCGGCAGCGTCAGCACCGTCTCGAAGCCCGGCAGGATGGGCGCGTTGATCTGCATGCCGCGCGGCAGGGGAAGGTTGCTCATGGGGAATCTCCTCGGAATCGAATCTCCGCACTCTATTGGAGACTTGGGTGAAGATTAAGAGCCTGAGAATTCGATGATTCGTGACTTTGGCGCTACCAATCAATCCGGGAATCGCCCGCCGAGCTGCTTCGTCAGCGCGACGGCCGCTGCGCGCACCGGCGCCACGTGGGCCTCGGTGTAGCGCTGGGTCGGCATCGTCAGCGTCAGCGCACCGGCCAGCGCGCCGGTGGCATCGAACACCGGTGACGAGATGCCGGCCACGCCCTCGCTGCGGTCGTCGGCCAGGCCGATCACGCCGTCGCGGCGAATGCGCTTGCTGATCGCGTCGCCCGGCAACGCGCCCGATGCCGACGGCGCGTGGGCGCTGATGACGCGCCCGCCCGCACCGCGCTTCAGCGGCAGCACGTCGCCGGCACGGATGTGGTCGCGGATCGGCTGCGGCGAATCGACGCGGTACAGGCACAGCCGCATGTCGTTCTGCCGCACGTGGAAGGCCGCGCTCTCGCGGGTGAGGCCGGCCAGTTGCCGCAGCACCGGCATCACGACGGCCTCGAGCGAGAACGCCGCGGCATGCGCCGCCTGCAGCCGGATCGACGCCGCGCCGGCGGCATAGCGCCCGTCGGCCAGCCGCTGCACCAGCCCGGCGTGCTCCAGCGACGCGAGCAGCCGCAGCGCGGTGCTCTTGTGCAGCCGCGTGCGCTGCGACAGCTCGGCCAGCGACAGCATCGGCTGCGCGCTGTCGAACGCCATCAGCAGGCTGAGCGCGCGGTCGACCGCGGCAGCACCGCCGGGTGCGGCATGTTCGTCGGCGACCGAGGCCTGGGCAGCTTTGCGAGGCATGGGCTCCTCGTTGTCGCCATTGACTTGCGTCCGGACGACATCGATACTTGAATTCAAAGGAAAGAATATCGTTCTATCTTATGAAATCATCATCATGAGCGCAAGCCCCCTGCCCCCGCCCGCGGTGTTGCCCGCCGTGTTGATCAGCGAAGTCGGCCCGCGCGATGGCCTGCAGAGCATCGAGCGCGTGATGCCGACCGCTGACAAGCTGCGCTGGATCGATGCGCTGCATGCCGCCGGCCTGCGCGAGATCGAGGTCGGCTCGTTCGTGCCGGCGCGCCTGCTGCCGCAGATGGCCGACGTGGCCGAGGTCGTCGCGCACGCGCTGACGCTGCCGGGCCTCACCGTGATGGCACTGGTGCCGAACCTGCGCGGCGCCGAAGCCGCCCTCGCGGCCGGCGTGCACAAGCTGACGCTGCCGGTGTCGGCGAGCAGCTCGCATTCGCTGGCGAACGTGCGCAAGACGCCGCTGGAGATGATCGAGGCGCTGCGCTCGATCGCCGAGTTGCGCGACGAGACGGCACCCGGCGTGCGCATCGAGGCCGGCATCTCGACCGCGTTCGGCTGCACGATCGAAGGCCGGGTGTCCGAAGACGCGGTGATCCGCCTGGCCGCGCAGGCCATCGCCGCGGGCGCCGACGAATCGGGCCTGTCGGACACCACCGGCATGGGCAACCCGGCCCAGGTGAAGCGGCTGTTCACGCGGCTGCGCGCCGAGATCGGCGAGCACGCCGGGGCCGCCCACCTGCACAACACGCGCGGCCTCGGCCTCGCCAACTGCCTGGCCGCCTTCGAGGCCGGCGTGCGCGTCTTCGACAGTTCGCTCGCCGGCCTGGGTGGCTGCCCGTACGCACCCGGCGCGTCGGGCAACGTCGTCACCGAAGACCTCGTGTTCATGTTCGAGGCGATGGGCGTGCGCACCGGCGTCGACCTGCCCCGGCTGATGCGCTCGCGCGAGGTGCTGCAGCAGTCGCTCGCCGGCGAGCCGCTGTACGGCCACACGCCGCAGGCCGGGCTGCCGCTCGGCTTCGTCGCCGCATGAGCAACAGCAACAACTTGCCGCTGACCGGCATCCGCGTCATCGAGTTCACCCACATGGTGATGGGGCCGAGCTGCGGCATGGTGCTGGCCGACCTGGGGGCCGAGGTCATCAAGGTGGAGCCGCTCGCGGGCGACGCCACGCGGCGCCTGCAGGGCTCGGGCGCCGGCTTCTTCCCGATGTTCAACCGCAACAAGAAGAGCCTCGCGATCGACGTGCGGCAGCCGCGCGGGCTCGAGCTGGTGCTGAAGCTGGTCGCGACGGCCGACGTGTTCTGCGAGAACTTCAAGCCCGGCGGCATGGCGGCGCTCGGGCTCGGCCACGCCAGCCTCGCGGCACTGAACCCCCGCCTGGTCTACGTCTCGCACAAGGGCTTCCTGCCCGGCCCCTACGAGCACCGCACCGCGCTCGACGAGGTGGTGCAGATGATGGGCGGCCTCGCCTACATGACCGGGCCGCCCGGCCAGCCGCTGCGCGCCGGCAGC
>NZ_JBFUCB010000386.1:0-5823 GCF_056405435.1 Rhizobacter sp. P1_G5
AGGCAGCAGCACGTTGAGCTGGGGCGCCAGGTCCATCCAGTAGCGCCAGGTGGTCTGGCAGGCCGTCTCGACCAGCGCGGCGTTGCGCGCGAGTGCGGCCGTGTCGACCGTCTGCTGCGTTTTCAGCGCGTCGGCCTGCCGCTTCAGATCATCCAGAAAACCCATGCTGCTCTCCCTCGAAGGCGCGCAGGATAGCCGCCTGCCGGGCGGCTGTCTCTCACCCTGTTTGGGGAACCGGCGCTCAGCGCACCCGCAAGCCCGGCGTCGCGCCCGGCCACGGCTCCAGCACGTACAGCCCCGGATTCGCCTTCTCGTCGGCATGCGATGCGGCCAGCACCATGCCTTCGCTGAGCCCGAACTTCATCTTGCGCGGCGCGAGGTTGGCCACCATCACGGTGAACTTGCCGACCAGGTCTTCCGGCTTGTAGGCCGACTTGATGCCGCTGAAGACGTTGCGCGTCTTTGCCTCGCCCACGTCGAGCGTCAGGCGCAGCAGCTTGTCGCTGCCCTCGACCGCCTCGCAGGCGACGATCTTCGCGATGCGCAGGTCGACCTTGGCGAAATCCTCGATCCTGATCTCGGGCGCGAGCTCCTCGCCGCCCGGCGGCGGCAGTGCGATCACCGGCGGCTCGAGCAGCTTGTCGAGCAGCGCCGGGTCGACGCGCTGCATCAGGTGCTTGTAGTCGCCGATCGTGTGGCCGCCGATCGCGCGCGCCGCATCGGCGAACACCATCGGCTCGACCTTCAGGAAGGCCTCGACCTGCACGGCCAGCGCCGGCAGCACCGGCTTCAGGTAGATGGTCAGCACGCGGAAGGCCTCGATGCAGACGCTGCACACATCGTGCAGCACCGCCTCCTGCCCGGCCTTCTTGGCGAGGTCCCAGGGCTTGTTCTGGTCGACGTACTCGTTCACGCGGTCGGCCAGCAGCATCACCTCGCGCAGCGCCTTGCCGTACTCGCGCTCCTCGTAGAGCTCCTCGATCGCGCGGCGGTGGTTGCGCAGGCCGTCGAGCAGCGAGCGGCCCTCGACGCCGAGGTCGGCCGACAGCCGCCCGCCGAAGCGCTTGCTGAGGAAGCCSGCGGCGCGGCTSGCGATGTTGATGTACTTGCCSACCAGGTCGGAGTTGATGCGGGCGGTGAAGTCGTCGGSRTTGAAGTCGATGTCCTCGACCTTCGCGTTCAGCTTGGCCGCGATGTAGTAGCGCAGCCATTCCGGGTTCAGCCCGACCTCGAGGTACTTCAGCGGCGAGATGCCGGTGCCGCGGCTCTTGCTCATCTTCTCGCCGCCGTTGACGGTGATGAAGCCGTGCACGTTGACGTGGTCCGGCGTCTTGCGGCCGCTGAAATGCAGCATCGCCGGCCAGAACAGCGTGTGGAAGTAGGTGATGTCCTTGCCGATGAAGTGCACCTGCTCGACCGCCGGGTCGGCGAAGAACGCGTCGAAGTCGCGCCCGGTCTTGTCGAAGTAGTTCTTCAGCGACGCCAGGTAGCCGACCGGCGCGTCGAGCCAGACGTAGAAGTACTTGTCCTCGGTGTCGGGGATGCGGATGCCGAAGTAGGGCGCATCGCGGCTGATGTCCCAGTCGGCCAGGCCGCCGTGGCCGTGCTCGTCGACGGCGAACCATTCGCGGATCTTGTTCAGCACCTCGGGCTGCAGGCGGCCGGGCGTGTGCGTCCAGTCCTTCAGGAACTCGATGCAGCGCGGCGACGAGAGCTGGAAGAAGTAGTGCGCGCTGCTCTTGAGCACCGGTGTGGCGCCGCTGAGCGCCGAGTACGGGTTCTTCAGCTCGGTGGGCGCGTAGACCGCGCCGCAGTTCTCGCACGAATCGCCGTACTGGTCCTTGGTGCCGCAGCGCGGGCATTCGCCCTTGATGTAGCGGTCGGGCAGGAACATCGCCTTCACCGGGTCGAAGAACTGCTCGATCGTGCGCTCGGCGATCAGGCCTTCCTTGCGCAGTGCGCGGTAGATGTCCTGCGCGAGCTGGTGGTTCTCGGGACCGTCGGTGGAGTGCCAGTTGTCGAAGCCGATGCTGAAGCCGTCGAGGTACTGCTTGCGGCCGGCCGCGATCTCGGCGACGAACTGCTGCGGCGTCTTGCCGGCCTTCTCGGCGGCGATCATGATCGGCGCGCCGTGCGCGTCGTCGGCGCAGACGAAGTGCACCTCGTTGCCGACCATGCGCTGGAACCGCACCCAGATGTCGGCCTGGACGTACTCCATCATGTGCCCGATGTGGAACGGCGCATTGGCGTACGGCAGGGCGGTGGTGACGAAGAGCTTGCGGGTCATCGGAGGCGTCCGGATCGGCGGGGGAGGGTCGATTCTAGGCGCGCTGGCCCGAGGGAGAAGGCGTGTGGGCTAGACTGCCCGCCGCCAACCGCCTGCCACCATGACCACCACCGAATCCGCCATCCTGGCCGCCCTGCAAGCCGTCAACGATCCGCTCACCGGCAAGGATGTCGTCGGCGCCCGCCAGGTGAAGAACCTGCGCATCCAGGGCGCGGACGTGAGCTTCGAGCTGGAGCTCGGCTACCCGGCGAAGAGCCTGCATGCGGCGCTGCGCGAATCGCTGCAGCGGGCGGTGCGCGCGTTGCCGGGCGTTGGCCGGGTCGATGTCGAGATCGCGACCCGCGTCGTGCCCCATGCGGTGCAGCGCGGGGTGCAGCTGCTGCCCAACGTGAAGAACATCGTCGCGGTGGCGTCGGGCAAGGGCGGCGTCGGCAAGAGCACGACGGCGGCCAACCTGGCGCTGGCGCTGGCCGCCGAGGGGGCGAAGGTCGGCATCCTCGACGCCGACATCTACGGCCCGAGCCAGCCGATGATGATGGGCCTGGAAGGCCGCCCGGAGAGCGCCGACGGCAAGACGATGGAGCCGATGCGCAACCATGGCGTCGAGGTGATCTCGATCGGCTTCCTGGTCGAGCGCGACAACGCGATGATCTGGCGCGGCCCGATGGCCACGCAGGCGCTGGAACAGCTGCTGCGGCAGACCAACTGGGGCGACCTCGACTACCTGATCGTCGACATGCCGCCCGGCACCGGCGACATCCAGCTGACGCTCTCCCAGCGCGTGCCGCTGACCGGCGCGGTGATCGTGACGACGCCGCAGGACATCGCGCTGATCGATGCGCGCCGCGGCATCAAGATGTTCGAGAAGGTCGGCGTGCCGATCCTGGGCGTCGTCGAGAACATGGCGGTGCATGTGTGCAGCAACTGCGGGCACGTGGAGCACATCTTCGGCGCCGATGGCGGCAAGCGCATGGCGGCCGAATTGGGCATGGACTACCTGGGTGCGCTGCCGCTGGCGCTGTCCATCCGCGAGCAGGCCGATTCGGGCAAGCCGACGGTGGTGAGCGAGCCCGACGGCGAGACGGCCGGGCTCTACAAGGCGATCGCGCGCCAGCTGGCCGCGAAGATCGCGCAGCGGACCAAGGATTTCTCGTCGAAGTTCCCGACCATCTCGATCTCGAAGACGACCTGAGGACTGCGCATGCGCTGGATGCCGATCGGAACGATGGCCTGGATGGCGGCAGCGGCCTGCATTGCGGCGCCCGAGGACGAGGGCGCTGCACGTGCCGCGTGGGCGCGCAAGCTGCAGGATTTCCAGCAATGCCAGGCCGGTCGGCGGGCGCCGAGCTACGGTCCGGCGGCGTCGGGTGCCGCGGCGAAGAAGCCTGCCAACTGCGTCGACCCGGGGCCGTTCGTGCCACCGTCGACGAAACCTGCCCGTTCGCCCTGAGCTAGTCGAAGGGTCGGGCTGAGCCTGTCGAAGCCTTGGTGCCGTACGCGCAGGCCCTTCGACAGGCTCAGGGCGAACGGGTTTCGCGCTTCGTGAACACCAGGTCCCAGACGCCGTGGCCGAGCTTGAGGCCGCGGTTCTCGAACTTGGTCAGCGGCCGATAGGCCGGTTTCGGCGCATAGCCCGCGGCGGTGTTGGCGAGCGCGGGCTCGGCCGACAGCACCTCCAGCATCTGCTCGGCATAGGGCTGCCAGTCGGTCGCGCAGTGCAGGTAGCCGCCGGGGGCCAGGTGCGCGGCGAGCTTCGCGACGAACGGCGCCTGGATCAGCCGGCGCTTGTTGTGCTTCTTCTTGTGCCACGGGTCGGGAAAGAACACATGCACGCCGGCCAGCGAGCCGGGCGCGATCATGTGCTCCAGCACCTCGACGGCATCGTGCTGCACGATGCGCAGGTTGGCGATCTGCTTCTCGCCGATGTGCTTCAGCAGTGCACCCACGCCGGGCGTGTGCACCTCGACGCCGAGGAAATCGGTGCCCGGCAGCGCCTGCGCGATCGCCGCGGTGGCGTCGCCCATGCCGAAGCCGATCTCCAGCACCAGCGGTGCGGTGCGGCCGAACGCGGCCTGCGGGTCGAAGCGCTGCTGCGCATAGGGGACCACGAAGCGCGGGCCGAGCGTCTCGAGCGCGCGCGCCTGGCCGGTGCCCATGCGGCCGGCGCGCAGCACGAAGCTCTTGATGCCGCGCAGCGGAACGGTGGGATCGGTGGGGGCGGTCATGGTAATTCGGCACGCGTGCCTGGAGGGCAGGGGGCCGAATTGTGCCCGAGCACGCGCTAGAATCGCGCCCGCTGCGGGTGTAGTTCAATGGTAGAACGGCAGCTTCCCAAGCTTCATACGAGGGTTCGATTCCCTTCACCCGCTCCAATGACCTGCCCATGAAGCCCGCGGAAGAATCGACCGCTGCAGACGCGGCACCCGAGCCCGTCTCCTTCGGCCAGGCCTTCGTCTACTGGCTCAAGCTCGGCTTCATCAGCTTCGGTGGACCTGCCGGGCAGATCGCCCTCATGCATGAGGAGCTGGTCGAGCGGCGCCGCTGGATCTCGGAAAACCGCTTCCTGCATGCGCTGAACTACTGCATGGTCCTGCCGGGGCCCGAGGCCCAGCAGCTGGCCACCTACATTGGCTGGCTCATGCACCGGACCTGGGGCGGCATCGTCGCCGGCGGATTGTTCGTGCTGCCGTCGTTGTTCATCCTCATCGCACTGTCCTGGGTCTACATGGCCTTCGGCACGGTCCCCGCGGTGGCGGGCCTCTTCTACGGCATCAAGCCGGCGGTCACGGCCATCGTCGTGTCGGCTGCGATCCGCATCGGCTCGCGTGCGCTGAAGAACCGTTGGCTGTGGGGCATCGCCGTCGCGGCCTTCGTCGCCATCTTCGCGGTGAACCTGCCTTTCCCGCTCATCGTCCTGGGTGCCGGCTTCGTCGGGTACCTGGGTGGCCGCTATGCCCCGGAGAAATTCGCTGTCGGCGCAGGCCACGGCAAGGCCGCCAAGGGGTTCGGTGCCGCCCTCATCGACGACAACACACCGACGCCGGCGCATGCGCGCTTCACCTGGAGGCACTTCCGGCGCGTCCTCGCGGCGTTCACCGGCTTGTGGGCGGTGGCCATCGGAGGGCTGACGCTGGCCTGTGGCTGGGATGCCACCCTCACGCAAATGGCGTGGTTCTTCACCAAGGCCGCACTGCTGACGTTCGGCGGGGCCTACGCCGTGCTTCCCTACGTCTACCAGGGGGCCGTGGACCACTACCACTGGCTCACGGGACTGCAGATGATTGACGGGCTGGCGCTGGGAGAGACGACGCCGGGGCCGCTCATCATGGTCGTCTCGTTCGTCGGCTTTGTCGGGGGCTGGACGAAGGCCCTCTTCGGAGCGGACTCGCTCTTCCTGGCCGGCGCGGTGGCGGCCACGGTGGTCACGTTCTTCACCTTCCTGCCGTCGTTCTTCTTCATCCTGCTCGGTGGCCCGTTCATCGAGTCGACGCATGGCAATCTGAAGTTCACGGCACCGCTGACAGGCATCACTGCAG
>NZ_JBFUCB010000387.1:0-5821 GCF_056405435.1 Rhizobacter sp. P1_G5
GTTGCGCAAAGCCCAGCATCGCGTTCAGCGGCGTGCGCAGTTCATGGCTCATGCGCGCCAGGAATTCGGTCTTGGCCCGGTTGGCGTCCTCGGCCACCTTGCGCGCGTGGTCGGCGAACGACGCTTCGTGCCGCTCGCGCTCGCGGTCGGCGTTGTCGAGCGCGAACGACAGGTCGGCGCCGAGTTCGCCCAGCAGCTCGGTCACCTCGCCGTCGAAGCAGCCCGGGGTCTTCGAGTGCAGCAGCAGCACGCCGATCGGCACCTCGGACCGCTTCAGGAGCACGGCTGCCAACGCGCAGACACCGGTCGCCGCGCACCAGGCGCGGGTGTCGTGCAGCCGCTCGTCGGTCGACGCATCGCCGATCACCACGGTGCTGCCGGCGCGCATCGCCAGCGACATCATCAGCGCCTGCGTGCGGGCGCCGTCCAGCAGGGTCTGGGGTGACTCGACGGCGACACGCCGCATCGCGCCCGCCGTAGCCCGGTGAACCTCGCGACCCTCCGAGAGGTCGATCACCGCAAGGTCCAGGTGCCCGGCCGTCACGCACACCTCGCACACGCCCTTGAACAGCTCGCGGGGTTCGGGTCGCCTCAGGATGAGGCGGTTGACCTGGGACATCACCGCGTGGAACCAGGCCAGGCGCAGCGCCGCGGCCCGGCCGCGCAGCGGCCAGTGGATGCGGGGCGGCTGTTGCAACGGTGGTGAGGACGTCGGCAGGCTGTTCGAACTCATGCCCGAGTGTGGGGGACCGGATCCACGCCCTCCGTTCGCTGGCGTACAGACGGCCGGTACCGCCCGCAACTGCCCTGCACGGCTACTGCCAGCCGAAGTGTCGGATGTAGGTGCGCTTCATCAGCGTCGTGAGCGTGCCGTAGCCCAGCAGGATGGCCAGCAGCCACAGGTAATACGGTGCCGGCAGCGCCACCAGCCCGAAATGGCCGGCCAGCGGAGACAGCGGCAGCCACAGGCCGAGCGCCATGATGGCCAGCGTCATCGCGATCAGCGGGGCGGCCGCGCGGCTCTGCACGAACGGCAGCTTCGGCGTGCGCACCATGTGCACCACCAGCGTCTGCGTCAGCAGCCCCACGACGAACCAGCCAGTCTGGAACAGCGCCTGCCGGTCCGGCGTGTTCGCCTTCAGCACCCACCACATCACCGCGAACGTCACCAGGTCGAACAGCGAGCTGATCGGACCGAAGAACAGCATGAAGCGCCCGATGTCGGCCGGGTTCCACTTCAGGGGCCGGGTCACCAGCTCGGCATCGACGTGGTCGAACGGGATGCCCGTCTGGCCGATGTCGTACAGCAGGTTCTGCACCAGCAGCTGCAGCGGCAGCATCGGCAGGAACGGCAGGAAGGCGCTGGCCACCAGCACGGAGAGGACATTGCCGAAGTTGGAGCTGGCCGTCATGCGGATGTACTTCAGCATGTTGCAGAAGGTGGTGCGGCCCTCGACCACGCCGTCGTCCAGCACCAGCAGGCTCTTCTCCAGCAGGATGATGTCGGCCGCCTCCTTGGCGATGTCGACCGCGCTGTCGACCGAAATGCCGATGTCGGCCGCGCGCAGCGCAGGCGCATCGTTGATGCCATCGCCCATGAAGCCGACGACGTGGCCGTTGGCACGCAGCGCCCGCACGATGCGCTCCTTGTGCAGCGGCGTCAGCCGCGCGAACACGCCGTGGGCCTCGGCGGCGGCCTTCAGCGCCGTGTCGTCCAGTGCCTCGACCTGCGGGCCGAGCAGCATCGTGTCCGCCGACAGGCCGACCTGGCTGCAGACCTTGCGCGTGACCTGCTCGTTGTCACCGGTCAGCACCTTCACGGTGATGCCGTGCGCCGCCAGCTTGCGCAGCGCCGGTGCCGCCGACTCCTTCGGCGGATCGAGGAAGGCGATGTAGCCGATCAGCGTCAGCCCGGACTCGTCGGCAACCGAGTAGGTTGACTGCCCCGGCGGCATCGTCTTCACCGCGACGGCGACCACGCGCAGGCCTTCGGCGCCGAGCGCCTCGGTGACGGCCTGCGTGCGTGCGCGCAGCGCGGCGTCGAGCGGCTGCGTGGGCATCGCGCGCTCGCCGTCGAGGCAGGCGTCGGTCGGGTCCGGCACGCGCACCGCGGTGCAGGCGGCCAGCACCTCGGCCACCGCGCCCTTGCAGATCAGCTCATGGTGCCGGTCCTGCCCCGCTTCGAGGGCCGCGACCACCACCGACATGCGCCGCCGCTCGAAATCGAACGGGATCTCGTCGACCTTGCGGTAGGCATCCTGCAGCTTCAGCACCGCGGGCAGCTCGACGTGGTCGAGCACCGCATGGTCCAGCAGGTTCTTCAGGCCGGTCTGGTAGTGGCTGTTGAGGAAGGCGAAGTTCAGCACCTCGGCGCAGTCCTGCCCGTAGGCGTCGACGTGGCGGGCGAGCGCGATGCGGTCCTGCGTCAGCGTGCCGGTCTTGTCGGTGCACAGGATGTCCATCGCGCCGAAGTTCTGGATCGCGTCGAGCCGCTTGACCACCACCTTCTTGCGCGACAGCCGCACGGCGCCCTTGGCCAGCGTGCTGGTGACGATCATCGGCAGCATCTCGGGCGTGAGCCCCACCGCGACCGACAGCGCGAACAGGAAGGCCTGCAGCCAGTCGCCCTTGGTGAAGCCGTTGACCAGGAACACGACCGGCACCATCACGCCGGCAAAGCGGATCAGCAGCCAGCTGACGCTGTTGACGCCGGCCTGGAAGGCGTTCGGGGTGGTCGACGTAGCGCCCGCATGGGCCGCCAGCGTGCCGAAGCAGCTGCGCGCGCCCGTGGCCACGACGAGCGCGGTGGCGGTGCCCGAGACCACGTTGGTGCCCATGAACACCAGGTTGTGCTGCGCGAGCGCGCCCTCGGCGGCCTGCGCATGCGGCTGCGCGAACTTCTCGACGGGCAGCGATTCGCCGGTCATCGCGGCCTGTGCGACGAAYAGGTCGCGCGCAGCGAGCACGCGGCAGTCGGCGGGGATCATGTCGCCGGCCGACAGCGCGACGATGTCGCCGGCGACGAGGTCGCGCTGCGCGATCTCGGCGGGCGCCCCCGCGCCACCGCCCACCGGTCGGCGGATCACGCTCGCGGTGTTGCCGACCAGATCGCGCAAGCCCTCGGCTGCGCGGTGCGAGCGGCCCTCCTGCACGAAGCGGATCAGCGTGCTCAGCGCGACCATGGCCGCAATGACCACGGTGGCGCTCGCATCGGCGCTGACGAAGGACAGCGCGGCCAGCGCCGTCAACAGCAGGTTGAAGGGATTCAGGTAGCAGCGCCACAGGTGCAGCCAGCCCGGCAGCGGCTTCTCGTGGGCGATGTCGTTCGGGCCGTCGCGGGCCAGGCGCCGCGCCGCTTCGTCGGCGTCCAGTCCGTCTGCGCGGGATTGCAGGCGATGCAGCACCGCATCGGTCGGGTCGCGCGCGGCGGCCAGCAGGTCGGGCGCGAGCATGGCGCCCCCGGATGCCGGCGGCAGCGCGCGGGTCAGCGACTCCAGCAGCGGGCGACGCTCGAAATGCCGCTGCGCGCGCCGGCGGCGCAGAAAGGTGCTGAAACCCTGGGTCAGGCGCCGGTGGCGGGCCGCTTTGCTCATGAGGGTCGAGCCTGCCGGCTGGAGCCGGCGGGCACTTGATCTGGATCAAGCGGCGCGCCGCCGCCGCGCAACCAGACACGGCGCAGGCCGAGCTCAGAAGCTGATCTTGCGGATCAAGTTGTTGGCGGAGTCGGCCACATAGACGTTGCCGGATGCATCCACCGTCAAGCCCCTGGGCATCCTGAATGTGGCCGACGCCGCAGCGCCGTTGGCGTTGCCACTCTTGCCAGCCATGCCGGCCAGTGTGGTCACCACAGCCGCAGGGGTGATCTTGCGGATCAGGTTGTCTGCAATGGAGGCCACATACACGTTGCCCGAGGCGTCCACGGCCACCCCCATCGGATCGCTGAAGCTGGCCGCCGTGCCCGTGCCATTGGTGCTGCCCACGGCCCCGGTGCCCGCCAGGGTGGTGACCACGTCTGCTGGCGTGATCTTCCGGACCAGGTTGGTGGGAGGCTCGGTCACATACACATTGCCCGACGTGTCCACCGCCACGTGATAGGGATGGCTGAAGGTGGCCGAAGCCCCCGTGCCATCGGCACTGCCCAGGGCTCCGCTGCCCGCCAGCGTCGTGACCACGCCGGTCGCGCTGATCTTGCGGACCAGGTTGTTGAGGCCGTCCGCCACATACACGTTGCCTGAAGAATCCACCGCGACACCCGACGGACCGTTGAAACTCGCAGCGGTCCCCGTGGCATTGACATTGCCGTAGCTGCCCGCCGTGCCTGCCAGCGTGGTGACGACGCCCGTCGGGGTGATCTTGCGGATCAGATGGTTGAAGGTGTCCGCCACATAGAGGTTGCCAGCGGAGTCCACCGCCACCCCCTCGGGCGAGTTGAAGCGGGCGGCGGTTCCGCTGCCGTTGGCGCTGCCGGAGTTGCCGGCGCTGCCCGCCAGCGTGCTGACCGTCCCTGAGGATGTCACCTTGCGGATCACGTGGCTGTTGAACTCGGCCACGTAGACAGTTCCCGCGGTGTCCACGGCGGCTGCGAAGGGGCCGTTGAAACTCGCAGCCGTTGCCGATGCATCGGCGCTACCCGCGGTGCCGCTACCCGCCAGCGTGGTGACGGTCCCCGAGCCGCCGGTACCGGGACCAGGACCGGAGCCGGCATCGGGGCCTGCGCCGCCACCACCGCCACATCCGGCGACAAGTGCCAGGCCGACAAGTGGAACAAGCAGCACGACCTTCGCTGAGCACACAAGCGCCGACAGCGCTGTAAAGGAGATTCGACGCACAGGAGACCTTGGATGATTTTGGGTCCGCCAGCGTAGTGCGAGAGGGCGGCAGCTCACACCCCCTCATCGGGGGAACGAGCCCGGAATCAAACTTTGGTCATCTCGGCATCACACCGTCACAAAATGATGCGTCCCGTCGCGCTTCAGCTGTGCGACCAGGCCGAACTCCCAATCGAGATACGCCTGCATCGCGGCCCGCGCGTTGTCGGTGCCTTCGTAGGGGCGGCGGTAGCGATCGGTGCGCGGTGATGCGAGCCGCTGTTCGCCAGTCTCCACCGGCAAGCCTGCGTCGGCCCAGGCCGCGGTGCCGCCTTGCAGCACATGCACCTCGGCCTGTGAACCCACCAGCTCTTGGAGCTCGTGTGCTGCAAACGGAGCCAGCAGGCTCGTACCGCAAGTCACCACGATGCGCCGCGCCGGCGGCAGCAGCTTCAGCGCCTCGCGCAGCTGCGAGCGCAGCACGAACCACGCGCCGGGGATGTGCCGCTTCACGTGGCTCGCGCTGGTCGTCACGTCGATCACCTGCACATCGGCACCGGGGCTCGCGAGCCAATCAGCCAGCGTCGATGGTGTGATGCCGTGCACCTGCGGCGGCGCAGGCCGCGGCGGCGCATCGGCACCCGTCTCCACGCCATCCGATGCCGCATCGGCGTCGAGCAGCGCCACCTCCCAGCCCATCTGCGCCAGCCACGACGCGCTCATCTCGGCACGCACACCCGCATCGCGTGACCCGGCCGGCGTGCCGTCGTGGTCCGCCAGCACGATGCGCGCACCGCGCACCGGCGCGTGCACGTCGGTCTCCTGCACCAGTTGCCCGCCCGGCGCGCTGCGGAACCCGGGCCGGTGCCCGGCCGCGTATTCCTCCGGCGTGCGCACGTCGAAGCGATACGTCGTGCGGCCCGGCTCTTCCACCCAGTGCGCCAGTTGCGCGGCCCCGATGCGCCGCACGCCGGCGCGCTCGGCCACGGCCCGCGCATCGTGCCGCGCCGCAT
>NZ_JBFUCB010000388.1:0-5819 GCF_056405435.1 Rhizobacter sp. P1_G5
CTACTACCTCGCGAGCTTCCTCGACTTCGCCGGGCTGCAGTACATCAGCGCGAGCCTTGAGCGGCTGATCCTCTACCTGAACCCGACGCTGGTGCTGTTCCTCGGCGTCGTGCTGTTCCACAAGACCGTGAACCGCCGCCAGCTGATGGCGCTGGGCGTCAGCTATGCCGGCGTGCTGTTGGTGTTCGGGCACGAGATCCAGTTGGTCGGCACGCACGTGGCGCTCGGCGCGGCGCTGGTGTTCGGCAGCGCGGTGAGCTATGCGCTGTACCTGGCGTTCAGCGGCGAGGAGGTCAAGCGCCTGGGGGCGCTGCGGCTCACGGGTCTCGCGACCACGGTGGCCTGCGTGCTGTGCATCGGGCAGTTCGTCGTGCTGCGGCCGATGTCGGCAGCGCTGGTGGCGCCCGAGGTGATCTGGCTGTCGGTGCTGAACGCGACGCTGTGCACCTTCGCGCCGGTGCTGATGGTGATGATGGCCATCGAGCGCGTCGGCGCGACGGTGGCGGCCCAGACCGGGATGGTCGGGCCGTTGTCCACGATCCTGATGGGCGTGGTGATCCTCGGCGAGCCGTTCACCGGATGGGTCGCCGCTGGCACGGTATTGGTGCTGGCGGGAATCTGGTTGCTCGCGAAGGCCCGCTAGGGATGACGGCCCCTCGGTCAACGAGTACGTTGACCGATCCCCCGGGGGGATGCGGGCCGGCTTGGGGCGGCCCGGCGCTCGGCCCGCCTCAGCCGGCGATTCAGCCTAAGCCTCGTCCGCTTCCTTGCAGGACGGCGCGCAGACGAACTGGGTCTTGCCCAGCAGCTTGCGCGACTTCAGCGACGTGCGCGCACGGTGCTTGCCGCACAGGAAGCATGACATCGTCGCGGCGCTGAACACGCCGGCAGACGCAAACGGAGAGCCGGGGGCCTTGGTGCGATAACGCAGGCCTTCGGCATCGATCGAGTTTTTGACTTGGTCTTTGGCCATGGATCAGGGGGTTGCGGGCGCGGGTCGCGCACCCGGAGGGAAAGGGCGCGGATCGCAGGCCCCATAGAGGGCCCGCGGCCGCGCGGGTCCGACATTATCAGGGCTGGCGAGGTTTCCTTCTCGAAAACAGTTGGATACCCTTGCGGGGCGCCGGATTCCGCCGGCCGACCACGCCACCGAGCACACCACCAGGAGAAGCGAATGAGCAAGTCAGGGATCGACCAGGACGCACTGATCGCGATGTTCTCGCAGGCCAGCGCCCGCCAGGGCGAGGCGCTGCGCAAGGCGGTCGGCGAGGCGACGCTGAAGGCGCTGCAAGGCCGCGAACTGACGCTGCAGAACATCCGCGGCGTCGTGAAGACGGTCACCAAGGCCGCCTCGACTGGCCTCGCCGAGAACCCCTCGCCGGCGATCGACCCGGAGGCGCTGCTCGGCAAGGCCTTCTCCGGCATGGATGGCGCGCTGCTGCAGGCCGTCGAGGCGCACCGCAAGGCGCTGCAGCAGTTCGTCGACCAGGGCGTCGGGCTGCAGGAAAAGCAGCTGAAGGGCGCGCTGGCCGACCTGGAGAAGATGGAGGACACCTTCTTCTCGACCGTCAGCAAGGCCGCGGGCTCGGCCACCGAGCCGCTGCAGGGGGCCTGGAGCCAGGTGCTCGAGACGATGAAGCTGAAGGGCACCGACACCGGCGCCCAGGCATCGAACGCCGTCGAGCAGCTGGTGTCGCAGGCGCAGACCGCCATCCGCGACAGCCGCGCGCTCGGCCTGAAGACGGCGCAGGCGCTGCTCGACAGCTACTCGGCGCTGGTCAGCGGCGTGCTGATCGGCATGGCCGAGGGGCTGCAGCAGGGCGGCGAGGCGGCGGCACCGGTCGCGAAGACGCGGCGTCGGTAGCGGATCAGTGCACGGTGAGCTCCGTGATGCTGTTCCACTGGCTCGCCGTGCTGCCATGCCCCGTGATGCGCACGTAGCGTGCCGTCACGTCGGTGATGTCGTAGAACTCCTTCGCGGTCGTCTGGCCGCTGGAGATGCCGCGCCAGCGCGTGGTCCATCCGTTGCCGTCGGGTGAGGTCGCGATGTCGAAGCGCGCGGTGCGCTGGTCGCCCAGGTAGAAGGCCACGCCGACCTTCTGGATCGCGCGGCTCGAGCCCAGGTCGAGCGTGATCGCCTGGCCGTCGCCTTCGGCGCTCCAGCGCGTCGCCAGGCTGCCGTCGACCGCGTTGGCGGCCGGGTTGCCCGCCTGCGCGCTGGTCGCGCTGACCGAGGCCACCGGCAGTGCCGCCAGGCCCGGGTCGATGCGGCGCCAGCGCTGCATCGACTCCAGCAGGTAGTAGTCGCCCCAGGCCGTGCCCTGGTTGTAGAGCGTGTTGCCGGCGTGGTGGTTGTAGGCGCTCTGCAGCAGCAAGGCCTGGCTGTTCGACGGCGTGCCCAGCGTCGCGAACCACGGCGCCGACAGCAGCGCGCCCAGCGCCGTGCGCGCCGCGTTGCGGTAGGTGGTGGCGCGCGTGGCGTCGGTCTCCAGCAACGACAGCTCGATCAGCCCGGCCGCCGCGATCGCCGCCGCCGAGGTGTCGCGCGGCGCGCCCGGGATCGCCGGGTCGTTGAAATCCCAGTACGGGATCGAATCCGCCGGCAGGTGCGCGAGGTACCAGTCGGCCATCTTGCGCGCGGTGTCGCGGAAGGTGGTCTCGCCGGTGAAGCGGTACGTCATCGTGAAGCCGTAGATGCCCCAGGCTTGGCCGCGCGCCCAGGTCGAGCTGTCGCTGTAGCCCTGCACCGTGGTGCGCGACTTCACGCCGCCGGTCACCGGGTCGTAGGTGACGAGGTGGAAGCTGCTGCCGTCGGCACGCACGTGGTTGTCGCGCGTCTTCAGCGCATGGCTGCGGGCCTGGTTGTAGAGCGCCGTCGAGCCCCCGTGCCGGCTGGCCCAGAACAGCAGCTCCAGGTTCATCATGTTGTCCATGATCACCTGGAAGTTCGCGTTGTCGCCGTTCGAGCCCCACGAGCGCACCGCACCCACGGTGCCGTTGTAGCGCTGGCTGAGCGAATTGGCGGCGGTCAGCGCCACCTGCCGGTAGCTGTCGACGCCGGTCAGCCGGTACGCATTGCCGAACGGCGTGAACACCATGAAGCCGACGTCGTGGGTGCCGGTGTTGGTGTCCTGGCCCTCCATGCCGTTCTGCCAGGTCTGCGCCTGCGTGCTCCAGCCGTCGGCCGCGAACTGGCCGTGCAGCAGCCACAGGTTGGCCGGGAAGAAGCCGCTGGTCCATTCGCCGGAGCCGGCATAGGTCCAGGCCTGCGCCGCGTCGCTGGTGGTGACCTTCGGGTACGAGGTCTTGTTGCTGCGCTGCGCGATCGCGCCCTCCTGCTGCACCGCGACGGCCCATCCGTTGCGCAGCTTCAGGTCCAGCGCATCCTCGGCGCGCGCAGCGCCCTGCAAGGCCAGCGCGCATGCGGCGGCCGCGAGTATCGATCTCGATGTCATGTCGTCTCCGTCGTTGTGGTTGTCGTCGTCTTCTTCAGCGTGCCAGCCACCCGCCATCGACTGCCAGCGTGTGGCCGTGCATGTAGTCGGACGCCGCGGCGGCGAGGAACACCGTCGCCCCCGCGAGGTCGTCCGGCCGCCCCCAGCGACCGGCCGGAATGCGCGCGAGGATCTCGCCGTTGCGCTTCTCGTCCTGGCGCAGCACCAGCGTGTTGTCGGTCGCGATGTAGCCGGGCGCGATCGCGTTCACGTTGATGCCCAGCGGCGCCCATTCGTTGGCCAGCAGCCGCGTGATGCCCATCAGCCCGCTCTTGGCCGCGGTGTACGACGCGACCCGCACGCCGCCCTGGAACGACAGCATCGACGCGACGTTGATCACCTTGCCGCCGCGGCCCTGCTGCACGAACCGCCGCGCCGCAGCCTGCGCGAGGAAGAACGCGGCCCTCAGGTGCCGGCCGCAGGCCTCCACGGCCGCCTGCGTGCCGGCCTGGTCGCCTTGCGCCGCACCCGCCACGTCGGCCCCGGCCTGCGCCAGCGCGATGGCCATCGCCTGGCCGATGCCGCGGCTCGCACCGGTCACCAGTGCCACCTTGCCGTCGAGGCGAAACAGGTCCATCCGCACATTGGACAAGTGGTCAGGCCAATTCGCAACCGCAGGCCGGTCAGGGAGTTCCCTGACAGGGCCAACCCTCTTGGACCCGCGAGACGGCTCACAGAAGATCAACTGGCCTGACCAATCCAGGCGCCCGGTTGTCCATGCCCATCCAGACCATCGAGAGCCGCCGGCTGTACCGGCAGATCGCCGACCAGCTGAGCCGCCTCATCGACAAGGGCGAGTTCCGCGTGGGTGCACGGCTGCCGTCGGAGCGCGACCTCTCGGAGCAGCTCGGCGTGAGCCGCCCGTCGGTGCGCGAGGCGCTGATCGCGCTGGAGGTCGAGGGACTGGTCGAGGTGCGCGGCGGGGCGGGCGTGTTCGTCTGCGCGCGCAAGCCGGGCGGCGCGTCGCACCGCACCGAGGCGACGCCGCCAGGTCCGTTCGACCTGATCCGCGCGCGCTGGATCATCGAGTCCGAGACCGCGGCGCTGGCGGCCACCCATGCGACGCCCGAGCACCTGCAGCGCCTGAAGAGCGCGCTCGTCGACATGCAGCGCCATGCGACGCACGCGCCCGAGGCCGTGGCCGCCGACCAGCGCTTTCACCTGTGCCTGGCCGAGGCCAGCGGCAACAGCGCGCTGCTGATGGTGGTGCAGCAGCTGTGGGAGGCGCGCACCGGCCCGCTGTACACGCAGCTCGAATCGCATTTCTCGGGCGAGGCGGTGTGGAAGCAGGCGGTCGAGGAGCACGGCGAGCTGCTGCAGGCGGTGGCCGGGCGCGACCCGCGCGCGGCACGCGACGCGATGCGCAAGCACATGAAGAACGCCGAGGTGCGCTTCGCCTCGGGCTGGAAGCCGGGAGAGCCGTGATGCCGCCTGCCGCCCTCGACGAGCCGCTGCACGAAACGCCGCCCACCGTGGCGCAGGAGGCGGCGCACTTCGACATCCACGATGCCGAGGTCGACCTGCGCGCCTACCGTGCCGAGGACTGGCTCGCGTTCGCGCTGTTCGTGCTGCTCGGGGCGACGGTCTTCTACCAGTTCTTCACCCGCTACGCGCTCAACGACTCGGCCTCGTGGACCGAGRAGATCGCCCGCTACTTCCTCGTCGCCATCGTCTTCATCGGCGCGGCGATCGGCGTGCGCAAGAACAACCACATCCAGGTCGACTACCTGTACCGCGTGCTCCCCGCCCGGCCGATGCGCGTGGTGGCGACGCTCGTCGATGCGCTGCGAATCGGCTTCCTCGCGATCTGCGCGGTGCTGACCTGGCAGCTGATCGGGCGCATCGGCGCGAGCCGCATGGCGGTGGTCGACCTGCCGATGGGGCTGGTGTATGGCGCGGTGCTGCTCGGCTTCGCCGCGATGACCTGGCGCGCGGTCGGCGTCGCGCGTGCGAACTGGCGGCGCGGTGCATCGGTGCTCGAGCGGCCGGAGCTCGGCGATCCGGTCGACGCCGATGACAGGAGCGCGCAGCCATGACGGCCGTCTTCAAGCTCGTCTTCCTCGCGTTCATGGGCGCCGGCGTGCCGGTCGCGATCGCGATGGCCGCGGCGGTGCTGCTGTTCGTGCTGCTGAGCGGCAGCGCGCCGCCCTTCGTCGTGATCCACCGCATGGTCGGCGGCATCGACAGCTTCCCGCTGCTGGCCGTGCCGTTCTTCATCCTGGCCGGCAACCTGATGAACGTGGCCGGCATCACGACGCGCATCTACAACTTCTCGCTCGCGCTGGTGGGCTGGCTGCGCGGCGGGCTGGCGCACGTGAACATCGT
>NZ_JBFUCB010000389.1:0-5796 GCF_056405435.1 Rhizobacter sp. P1_G5
GCCCTAGCCTGGGGGCAACGAATCTCAGGAGCGCCCCATGGGTCCCAGCACCGACACCTGCTCGCCGTCCGCCGCGCTGGGCCTGGCACCGATCTCCCGCCCGGCCCTCGGGCTGCTGGTCAGCGAACCGTGGCGCGCCGCCATCGAACTGGCCTCGCACCGCCTGCGCCGCGGCTTCTCGAAAGTGCAGTCCGGCGACGGCCACCCGGTCGTCATCTTCCCGGGCCTCGCCGCCGACGGCAGCGCGGTCGCGACGCTGCGTGAACACTGCAGCGCCCTCGGCTACACCGCCTTCGACTGGGGCCGCGGCCTGAACGTCGGCCCGCGCGGCGACGTCGATGCCTGGATGGCCGAGCTCGCCGACCATGTCCAGGCGCTGCTGAAACCCCACGCCGGCCGCGCGACGCTGGTCGGCTGGAGCCTCGGCGGCCTCTACGCCCGCGAGCTCGGCAAGCTGCTCGCGCCGCAGGTGCGCCGCGTCATCACGATCGGCACGCCGTTCAACGCCGAGGCCGACCACAGCCACGTCGGCTGGCTGTACCGGCTGCTGAACGGCGCGCCGGCCCGGCTCGACCCGACCATGAGCCGCCGCCTGCGCACGCCGCCGCCGGTGCCCACCGCGTCGATCTACAGCCGCAACGACGGCATCGTCGCGTGGCAGACCTGCGTCCACGGGCCGCAGGAGCACGCCAGCGGCCTGGTGCGCGACCTCGAGGTCGACAGCAGCCACATCGGCATGGTGTGGAACCCGCGCGTGCTGAATGCCGTCGGCGAGCTGCTCGCCCAGCCGGGCGCCAACCACTGAATTCAGCGCGCCGGCGTGCCCATCAGCCGCGCGAGCGTGCCGTCGGCCTTCAGCTTCTCGAACGCCGCGCGCGTGCGCGTCACCACCTCGTCGGGCGTCGCGCGGCCGTAGGCCATGAACAGGCCGGTCGACAGCCCGTCCAGCGTGTAGACCTTCTCCAGCATCGTCGCGCAATCGATGTGCGACTCCTCGCACTGCTGCTGCACGTCGCGCTCGGGCATCGGCACCAGCTGCACCTGGCGGTGCAGCAGCTTGCGGAAGTTGTCGCCGTTCTGCGCCGACACCACCAGCCGCTTGAAGCCCTGCGACTGCAGGTACTGCTCGCGCACGTCGCCGCGCAGCACGCCGACGCTGTAGGCCTTGGCATCCTGCAGCGTGCGCACCACCACCTCAGTGTCGGTGCGCAGCTTGTACAGGTGGTAGTCGATGCGCATGAACTCGCCGGCCCACTTGAACTTGTCCTCGCGCTGCGGCGTGCGCGCGATCATGAAGATCAGCACGTTCGGCTCCTGCAGCGCCATGTCGTAGGCGCGCGCCCAGGGGTAGATGCCGGCGCGGTAGTCGGTGAAGCCGGCGCGCTGCATCGTCGCGGCCACCACCTCGCTGGCCGGCCCGCTCACGCGGCCGGCGCTCAGCCAGGTGAAGCCGGACTCCTCGGTGACGCCGCGGATGGCCTGCGCCTGCGCGGCGCTGCCGGCGCAGGCCGATGCCAGCGCGAACACCAGCGCGTGCACGCCATGGGCAAGACGGAAAGCAAGGCGCATCGTCGTCCTCCTGCGGTTCAGGCGGCCACGCGGTCGCGGCCCTGTCGTTTGGCGCGGTACAGCGCCTGGTCGGCGCGGTGCAGCAGCGCCTCGAAGCGGTCCATCGTGTCGGCGTCGAACTGCGCGACGCCGATGCTCAGCGTGACGCGCGGCGCGACCTGCGACGCGCTGTGCGGGATGTCGCGCTCGGCCAGCGCCTCGCGCAACCGCTCGGCCGCGGCCTGCGCCTGCACGGCGTCGACCGCCGGCAGCAGCACCGCGAACTCCTCGCCGCCGATGCGCGCGGCCAGCTCGCCGGCGCGGCCGAAGGTCTCGCGCAGCGTCTGCGCGATCAGGCGCAGGCAGTCGTCGCCGAGTGCATGGCCGTAGGTGTCGTTGTAGCGCTTGAAGAAATCCACGTCGCACAGCAGCACCGACAGCGGCTGGCCGAGGCGCTGCGCGCGGCGGAACTCGACGTCCTTCACCTCGTCGAAATGGCGCCGGTTCGCGAGGCCCGTCAGCGGGTCGCTGCGCGACAGCGCCTGCAGCTGCGCGTTGGCGGCGCGCAGCTCGGCGGTCTGCTCGTCGACCAGCTCGGCCAGCCGGTCGCGGTGGGCCGCGAGGTCGAGCTCGTCGCGGCGCTGGCGCGCGAGGTAGTCCGACAGGTTGCCCTGCAGCTGGTTGACGCCCGATTCGAGCAGGCTCAGCTCGTCGCGCGGACCGGGCTTGCGCTCGAGGCGCAGCGTGCGGTCCAGCGTCTGCGGCGTCAGCTCGTCGAGGTGGCGCGCGACGCGCCGCACGTGCACGGTGACGGTGCGGTTGAACACCCACATCACCAGGCCCGCCAGCAGCAGCGACTGGATCAGCTGGGTCAGCACGATGCCGGCCAGCTCGCCGCGCAGGCGCTCCCACAGCACGCGCTCGTCGCCTTCGAGCGTCAGCTCGCCGACGATCTCGGCCGCGCCGGGGTAGGGCTCGTAGCTCAGCTTGCGGCGCAGCACCGGCGCGCGATGCGACGCTTCGGCACCCTCGCGGCGCTGCGCCATCACCTCGGTGGTGCGGCCGTTCTGCAGCAGCCGCAGCTCGACGCGGCCGACCGGGCTCACCTGCGCGACGCCGCTCACATGGGTCTGCAGCGCTTCGCGGTCCATCTCCCAGATGGCCTTGGCGAGCGTGCGCTGGAAGACCTCGTCGATCAGCGTCAGCTCGGCGGTCATCGCCGCCAGGTTGCCCTGCCAGGCCGACCAGGTGCGCACCGCCACCGCCGCCAGCGTGAAGACGAGGCCGAACAGCAGCGTCGCCAGCACCAGCTGGCGGCCGAGCGAGCCGGCGGGCCCGCCGTCAGAGCCACTTGCGCTGGAGGCTCTCATAGGTGCCGTTGCGGCGGATCGCGTCCAGCCCCTTGCGGAATCGCTCGACCAGCGCATCCGGCGTCTTCAGGCTGAACGCCATGTCGAGCCCGCCTTCGCTGCCGAGGTCGGTGAGGGCGAGCGCGCGCTGCAGGGTGCGGGCGGGGTCGTCGCCGGCCTGGCGCACCAGGTAGGTCGCGTTCAGCTCGTTGGCGATCCACAGGTCGACGCGGCCGCCCTTCAGCTTCTCGTAGTTCAGCTCGTAGCGGTTGCTGGACTGCAGGTTCTGGCCGATCCGGAAGCCCTTGTCGACCAGGTACTGCTCGCCGGCGTCTTCGTTGACGGTGGCGGTCTGGTAGCGCCGCGCGTYGTCCAGCGTCTTCACCGGCAGCGTGCGTCCGCCCAGCGAGAACAGGTACCAGCGCGTCGGCGCGATCACCCCGACCCACTTGAAGCGTTTCTCGCGCTGCGGCGTGCGGGTGATCGAGTAGATCAGCACGTTCTCCTGGTTCAGCGCGATGTCGTAGGCACGCGCCCAGGGCATCACCTGGATCGGCGTGTCGGCGAAGCCGGCTTCCTTCAGCACGGCCTGCACGACCTCGGTGCCGAGCCCGGTCACCTGGCCGTTCAGCGTCATGTTGTACGGCGGCAGCTCCTCGGTGACGATGCGCAGCGGCTGCGCGGCGGCCAGCAGGGGCAGCATCCCGAGCAGGCAGCAGGCAAGACGGCGCAACGAGGAAAGAACGGACATGCAGGGCTCGGCAGACGGAGGAACGCCTTTTTTTCGACGGTTCCGGCGTGCGACTTGAGCGCGGCGGCGCGGCGCGGCGTGACGAAATGCTGGTTCGCTCCGGCCGGAGCCGATATAACTGGCGAACCCCGAGGAGAGCCCATGACCGCACCCGTGCACCACGTCACCCATCCGCTGATCCAGCACAAGCTCACGCTGATGCGCCAGAAAGACCGCAGCACCAACAGTTTCCGGCGCCTGCTSAACGAGMTCAGCATGCTGATGGCCTACGAGGTCACGCGYGACATGCCGAYGCAGRWSATCGAGATCGAGACSCCGCTCGAGACGATGCAGGCACCGGTGATCGACGGCAAGAAGACGGTGTTCGTCAGCATCATGCGGGCCGGGGCCGGCTTCCTCGACGGCATGCTGAACGTGGTGCCGGGCGCGCGCATCGGCCACATCGGGCTGTACCGCGACCCGAAGACGCTGGTGGCGGTGGAGTACTACTTCAAGATGCCGGCCGACATGCACGAGCGCGACGCGATCGTGCTGGACCCGATGCTGGCCACCGGCAACTCGGCGGTCGCGGCGGTCGACCGGCTGAAGGAGACGCGGCCGAAGTCGATCCGCTTCGTGTGCCTGCTGGCGGCGCCGGAGGGCCTGAAGCACTTCCAGTCGTCGCATCCGGACGTGCCGGTGTTCACCGCGGCGATCGACCGGCAGCTGGACGAGCACGGCTACATCGTGCCGGGGCTGGGGGATGCCGGGGACAGGTTGTTCGGAACGAAGTAGCCCGGATGCCCATCCGGGGAGCAGCCGTCGAAATCAACCCGGATCGGCATCCGGGCTGCGAGGCAGCGTGATCGCCACCCGCAGCCCGCCGTCGGGCCGGTTCGCGAGCGCGATCCGCCCCCCATGCGCCTCGGCGATCTCGCGCGCCAGCGCCAATCCCAACCCGGTGCCGGCCCGCTTGGTCGAATAGAACGGCAGCAAGGCCTGCGCCAGCACCGTGTCGCTCATGCCGGGGCCGCGATCGGCCACCTCGAAGCGGATCTCCGCCCCGGTGTCCGCGATCGACAGCGTGACGCCCTCGGCCGGCCCGCCGGCCTCGTGCGCGTTCTTCAGCAGGTTGATCAACGCCTGCTCGACCTGCACCGCATCGAACACCCCGTCCCGTGCCGGCAGCTCGCCGCGGCGCTCGAACGGGTACTGCGCCGCCAGCGCGGCCAGGAACGGCGCCCAGTCGACGCGCTCCGGCCGCGGCGCCGGCAGCTTCGCGAAGCGCGCGTAGCCGTCGAGGAAGCCGTGCAGGTGCCGCGAGCGCTCGCCGATGGTCGCGAACACCTCCTGCAGCCGCTGCGCATCGCCGCGCCGCGCCAGCTCGGCACCGCTGTGCGCGAGCGACGAGATCGGCGCCAGCGAGTTGTTCAGCTCGTGGCTGATGACGCGGATCACGCGCTTCCAGGTGGCGACCTCCTGGCGCGACAGCTCGCGCGTCATGCGCCGGAACAGCAGCAACCGGTGCGGCCGGCCCTGCAGCCGGAACTGGCGCTGCGACAGGTGGAAGGTCTCGTCGCTGCCGTCCAGCGTGACGCTGAACAGCGCGTCGGTGCCCTCCTCGACCGCCCGCGCGAGCGCCGGCGGCAGCGTCGCGAGCAGCGCGGCGAAATCGCTGCCCTCCAGGCTGCGGCCTTCGCCCAGCAGCTGGCGCGCGGCGATGTTGGCGTAGGCCACGCGCTGCCGCAGGTCGGTCAGCACCAGCGCGACCGGCGTGTTCTGCACCACAGTGTCGAGCAGCAGCTCGCGCTGCGCCAGGTGCTGGCGCTGGTCGCGCAGCGCATGGCCGAGCGTGTTGTGCTGCTGCACCAGCGCGCCGAGCTCGCCGCCGTGGTCGTCGCTGATCGAGACGCTGAAGTCGCCGTCGCGGTAGCTGAGCACCGCGCTCTCCAGCGAGCGCAGCAGGCGCTTCAACGGCGCGACCAGCCGTGCCGAGCTCCACGCCGCCAGCAGCAGCGCGAGCAGCGCGGCCACGCCGACCAGCAGCGCCGCGTGGCCGCCCCAGTGCGCGAGCGCCGCCAGCACCGCGGCATGCAGCGCCGCACCGGCCGCCAGGGCCACGACCAGCGCCAGCAGGAAGCGGGCGCGCAGGCTCAGCCAGCGCATCCG
>NZ_JBFUCB010000390.1:0-5782 GCF_056405435.1 Rhizobacter sp. P1_G5
GGCATCCAGGTCGCGCAATCGCTGCTGTTCAACAGCGACGACAGCGCGCTGGTGCTGGTGTCCGGCAAGGCCGCGCTGGTGAAGGTCAACGTCACGAGCATCGGCAAGACGACCAGCACCAAGCCGAGCGGCACGCTGCGCGTGACCAGCGCCGACGGCGCCATGCGCGACCTCCTGCTGACGGCCCCCACCGGCGCGCTGCCGGCCGCCGTGTCGGCCGTGCCCAGCTTCACCGATTCGTACACCGCCACCGTGCCGGCCGATCTGGTCAAGACGGGCGTGAAGTTCACCGCGCTGATCGGCAGCGCTGCAGGCAAGACCATCACGCCGCGCGTCGGCGGCGGCACGCCGATGAAGTTCGTGCCGATCTCGGTCCAGATCGCGGGCACCGCCGGCAAGCTGCCGGTGAGCCAGGCAGCCCACCTGCAGGCGCTGTTCCCGGTCTCGTCGGTCAGCGTGCAGTCGCACCCGACCTACGTGTCGAGCCGCGTGACCACGCTGCCCACCACCGAGACCGACTGGCGCACGGCGTACAGCAAGATCCTCGGCGAACTGGCCGACCTGCACCTGCTGGAAGGCGCTGCCACGCACGATCATTACTACGGCTTCATCCCGAAGCGCACCTGGGGCCTCGTCGGCCTCGCGTACCCGAGCGGCAACGTGGGCGTCGGCACCGACATGCCCGAGCAGCCGACCGCCGTGCGCGATATCGTGGCGCACGAGATGGGCCACAACTTCTCGCTGCAGCACGCGGCCTGCGGCGACGTCGCCGTTCCCGACCTGGACTACCCGTACCCGAATGCCACCCTCGGCGAGGCCGGCCGCTACATCTGGCCGTACCTGGCGGACAGCAACACCTTCTACGACCCGCGCCCGACCGATCGCCACGACMTCATGAGCTACTGCGGCGGCCAGGTCTTCTCCGACTACAACTACCGGAAGATGCAGACCTACCTGACSCCGKCGGACAARTCGATGGTCAACGWGKCSGCYGCCGCRGTGACSTCGGCCACGCARGACCTGCTGCTGATCAGCGGCGAGATCGGTGCSWCSGGCACGGCCGAGCTGAACCCGGTGAAGTCGCTGGTGGGTCGGCCCCAGGCCCCTGAGGCCGGTGCGTACACGCTGCGCATCGTGTCGGCCAGCGGCACCACGGACATCCCGTTTGCGCCGCGYACGCTGGACCATGACAGCACGCTGCAGCACTTCGGCTTCACGATCCCGAACCCGGGTGCGATCCAGGGCATCACCGTGCTGCAGGGCGGCAAGACGCTGCTGAACTCGCAGGCCAGGGCCGCCGGCACCGCCGTGCGCGCGCAGGCCGTGTCGGCTCCGCGGGTGCAGGTGCAGGAAAGCGGCGGTGCGCTGACGCTCACCTGGGATGCGGCGCGTCACCCGTACCTGACCGTGACCTGGGTCGGCACCGAGCAGCGCCGCACCCTGGCACAGGACCTGCGCGGCGGCACCGCCACGCTGTCGAGCGCCGACCTGCCGACCGGCGGCAGCTTCGAGCTGGGGCTGTCGGACGGCCTGAACGCGGTGCGGGTCTCGCACACCCGCTGATCGCGACAACAAGGGCGCTCAGACGCCCTTGTTGCGCATCCAGTCCGCGGTCTGGAAGAAGGATTCGCGCAGCCGCGTGATCAGCGCCGGGTCGAGCTCGGTTTCCTGCATCGCCTGGTGCATGCAGGCGAGCCACTGGTCGCGCTCCAGGATGYCGATCGAGAACGGCAGGTGGCGCGCCCGCAGCATCGGGTGGCCGAAGCGCTCCACGTAGTGCTGCGGCCCGCCGAGCCAGCCGCACAGGAACCAGAACAGCTTGTCGCGCGYGGCGTCCAGGCTGGGCCCGTGCGCGGCGCGCAGCGCGGCATAGCCGGGCTCCAGGTCCATCAGGTCGTAGAAGCGGTCGACCAGCGAGCGCACGACGCCCTCGCCACCGACCCATTCGAACGGCGTGGCGGGCTTGGATTCGGGGAGTGCCTCGCTCACGGCGTCGCGAGCCTGGCAGCGATCGCCACGATGGCCTTGGCGGCCTCGCAGCCGGGCAGCGATTCGAGCAGCAGCTGGCGCTTCTGCACCGCCTCGCGCACCGAGGGGTCGATCGGCACCTCGCCCAGCAGCTCGAGCTTCAGCGACGGATCGGGCCCGGCCAGCTGCGGCGCGACGAACTTGTCGACCACCTGCTGCAGCTGCCCGCGGATCACGCGGCCTTCGCCGGCGCGGTTGACCTGGTTCACCACCAGCGAGATCTTCGTGCGCTGCTGCTGCGTCGCGAGCACCTTGATGGTCGCGTAGGCATCGGTCAGCGAGGTGGGTTCGGGCGTCGCGACGACCAGCACGTCGTCGGCCAGCGAGACGGCGTAGAGCACCACGTCGGAGATGCCGGCGCCGGTGTCGAGCAGGATGCGGTCGTAGCGCGGCGCCACGGTCTCGATGATCTTCAGCAGTTGCTCGCGCACCTCGGCGGTCAGCCGCGAATACTCGACCAGGCCGGAGCCGGCCAGCAGCACCGAGAAGCCACCCGGTGYCGGCAGGATCGCGTCTTCCAGCTTCGCCTTGCCGGTGAACACGTCGTGCAGCGTGATCTTCGGGAACAGGTTCAGCACCACGTCGAGGTTGGCGAGGCCGAGGTCGGCGTCGAGCACCAGCACCCGCTCGCCGCGGCGCGCCAGGGCCGCCGCGAGGTTCGCCGACACGAAGGTCTTGCCCACGCCACCCTTGCCGCTGGTCACGGCCAGCGTGCGCGCACGGTGCCCCGTGTGGGGAGGCGGCGCGGCAGCAGCGGCGGTTTCTGGGGTGCTCATCGCTTGCTCAACATTCATTCAATGTCCTGGAACTGCGACGTACCGAACAGCATGCCCTTCTCCTCGGCGCTGACGAGCGACACCGGCGGCTGCTCGAGACAGGCGCGGTTGCGGCCCTCGCGCTTGGCGCGGTAGAGCTGCTGGTCGGCGCGTTCGATCCACAACGTGGCCGACGAGCGCACCCACTGCGGCGCGAACGCCCCGCCGAGGCTGATCGTGACCGACAGCGATTGCCGCCGCGCCACCGTGACCGGCGTGCCCTCGACCTTGCTTCGGATGCGCTCGGCCACCATCTGGCCGAACGCCGGCGGGCAGTTGGGCAGGATGATCGCGAATTCTTCGCCGCCGAAGCGGGCCACGGTGTCCATCGGCCGCACGCAGCTCATCAGCGAGGCGGCCACGGCCTTCAGCACCAGGTCGCCGGCCGCGTGGCCGTGCGTGTCGTTGACCATCTTGAAACGGTCGATGTCGACCATCAGCACCAGGGCCGGCTCGCCGGCGCGCGCCACGCGGTCGATCTCGCGGGCGAGCGCGAGCTCGAACTGGCGGCGGTTCGACAGGCCGGTCAGCGCGTCGCGGCTGGACAGGTCGCACAGCGCGTCGATCACCGACTGCAGCCACACCGTCTGGCCCACCTGCGCGAAATCCGGCAACGAGTGCCCCGACTGGCCCAGCAACTGCAACGCTGCGGCCAGCCGCAGTTGGGGTGCGGGAGTCGGGTCAGGCGTTGCGGGTACTGCTGGAGATGTGGACACGTCGAGCCCGGGGCTGTATGGATTCAGTCTAGCAGCGGACATATTCACGCCCACTCCTGAAATACGCGGTGATTGGCACCCATCTCAACCCTTGGGGGCCTCTCAAGGTCCCCAGACTGGCAACCGATAAGCCGTGGAAGGTGGCCGCATCGGAGTCCGCTGGTCCCGTCTCGAACAACATCCGAACGATCTCTGGAGACTTCATGAGTGCTGCGTCCCCTGCCGAACTCGCCGCGTTGCGCAACGCATCCGACCAGGAGTTCAGCTTCGGCACTGCCGATTTCGAACGCGTGCGCCAGCTGATCTACCAGCGCGCCGGCATCAGCCTGCATGCGGGCAAGCAGGCGATGGTCTACAGCCGGTTGTCGCGCCGCCTGCGCGAGACCGGCCAGCGCAGCTTCGCAAGCTACCTGCAGTGGCTCGAAGGCGCCAGCGGCCCGCAGGCCGACCGCGAATGGCAGGAGTTCGTGAACTGCCTGACGACCAACCTGACCTCGTTCTTCCGCGAGGAACACCATTTCCATGCGCTCGCCTCCGACCTGAAGGCGCGCGCCGGCCAATCGCTGCGCGTCTGGTGCAACGCCGCCTCGACCGGCGAGGAACCGTATTCGATCGCGATGACCTGCGCCGAGGCGCTCGGCCACAGCGCGGTGCGCATCATCGCGAGCGACATCGACACCAACGTGCTCGCCACCGCCGGCCGCGGCGTCTACCCGGCCGATGCGCGCGGGCTGACCGCCAACCACCATCGCGCCCACTTCCTGCGCGGCAAGGGCGACAACAGCGGATTCATCCGCGTGAAGCCCGAGCTGGCGCGCATGATCGAGTTCCGCGTGCACAACCTGATGGACGCGCGCTGGTCGCTCGGCGAGCCGTTCGACATCGTGTTCTGCCGCAACGTGATGATCTATTTCGATGCGCCGACACAGCGCAAGGTGCTGGAACGCATCCACGGCGTGATGAAGCCCGGCAGCCTGCTGTTCGTCGGGCATTCGGAGAATTTCACGGATTCCAAGGACATCTTCCGCCTGCGCGGCAAGACGGTCTACGAACGGGTCTGAGCCTGCTCAAGCACCCCCCGCAGCCCGCCGATATGGAAAGACCATGGCCTTGATCAGCTCCAACACCCCCGCGGCCGGCTCCCGGCTCGAGCGCCTGAAGGGCGCGCCGCGCAAGCCGGGGGAGGCCTCGTTCTTCTTCTACGACGCGCACTTCAGGAACGACGCCGTCAAGATCCTGCCCGGCGAGTACTTCGTGCACGACGAGGACATGCTGATCATGACCACGCTCGGCTCGTGCATCGCCGCCTGCCTGTGGGACCGCAACGCGAAGGTCGGCGGCATGAACYACTTCATGCTGCCCGACGGTGCCGGCGATTCGGGCCGCTACGGCTCGTACGCGATGGAACTGCTGATCAACGAGATGATGAAGCGCGGCGCGAACCGCATGACGATGGAAGCCAAGGTGTTCGGCGGCGGCCAGGTCATCAGCGGCATGAACACGATGAACGTCGGCGAGCGCAACACCAGCTTCGTGATCGACTACCTGAAGACCGAGCGCATCCCGATCGTGTCGAAGGACGTGCTCGACATCTACCCGCGCAAGGTCTGCTTCCTGCCTGGCAGCGGCAAGGCGATGGTCAAGCGCCTGGCGCCGGCCCACACCGATGCGCTGGTGCAGCAGGACCGCATCGCCGCGCAGAAGGCCGTGCCCGCCGCGACCGGCGGCGGCTCGGTGGACCTGTTCTGACCGCCCGACAACAACGCAAGACAAACGACAGCGACAGCGAGACAACCCTGCAAGGCACGAACATGGCAAAGACACGCGTGGTGGTGGTGGACGATTCGGCATTGGTGCGCAGCCTGCTCACCGAGATCATCAACCGGCAGCCCGACATGGAGTGCGTCGGCGCGGCCAGCGACCCGCTGGTGGCGCGCGAGATGATCCGCAACCTGAACCCGGACGTGATCACGCTCGACGTCGAGATGCCGCGCATGGACGGCATCGACTTCCTCAGCAAGCTGATGCGGCTGCGCCCGATGCCGGTGGTGATGGTGTCCACGCTGACCGAGCGCGGCGCCGACGTGACGCTGCGCGCGCTCGAACTCGGCGCGATCGATTTCGTCGCGAAGCCGAAGATCGGCGTCGCCGACGGCCTGCGCCTGCTGGCCGAGGACATCACCGACAAGGTGCGCATCGCATCGAAGGCCCACATCCGCAAGC
>NZ_JBFUCB010000391.1:0-5764 GCF_056405435.1 Rhizobacter sp. P1_G5
GTCTACTGCTTCGTCTGCACCGCCGCGCTGTATGCGCTGACGCGCACGCCGCTCGGCCGCATGCTGAACGCGGTGCGCGACAACCCGGAGCGCGTCGAGTTCGTCGGCTACAACACGCAGGTGGTGCGCTACCTGGCGTTCGTCATCGCCGGCTTCTTCGCCGGCATCGGCGGCGGGCTGACGGCGCTGAACTTCGAGATCGTCACGGCGGATTCCGTGGGTGGTTTCCGCTCGGGCAGCTACCTGCTGTTCACCTTTCTCGGCGGCGCGTTCTTCTTCTTCGGGCCGGTCATCGGCGCGGTGCTGCTGGTGCTGGCCTTCGTGCTGTTCTCCGAGATCACGAAGGCCTGGCAGATCTACCTCGGGCTCGTCTTCATGTTCATGGTGATGTTCGCGCCCGGCGGCATCTCGAGCCTGATCATGATGAACCTGCGCGTCGCGGCCTTCGGCAAGCTGCGCCGGCTCGCGTCGTCGTACCTGGCGCTCGGCGGCACGGCCGCGGTGGCGCTGGCGGGTGCGGCGGCGATCGTCGAGATGATCTACCACGTGCAGCTCAACTCGGCGCTCGGCCCGACGCKGCGCTTCATGGGCGGCACGCTGAACGTGCAGGGCCTGGACAGCTGGTTCGGTGCGGTGTTCGTGATGGCGGTCGGCATCGCGATGTTCGAGCTGGCGCGGCGCGAGTTCAAGCGGCAATGGGACCAGACCCAGCAGGAGATCGAGAAAGAGATCAAGCGGAGGGAAGCCCTGTGAGCGCGCATCCCTTTGCACTCGAGCTGACCGATGTGCGCAAGAGCTTCGGCAAGACCGAGATCATCCGCGGCGCGTCGCTGAGCGTGAAACCCGGCGAGCGGATCGCGATCATCGGGCCGAACGGCGCCGGCAAGTCGACGCTGTTCAACCTGATCAGCGGGCGCTTCGGCGTCAGCACCGGCGACATCCGGCTGAACGGGGCCTCGATCGCCGGCCGCAAGCCGTACGAGATCAACCGCATGGGCCTCGCGCGCAGCTTCCAGGTGTCGAACCTGTTCGTGCGGCTGTCGGTGTTCGAGAACATCCGCTGCGCGGTGCTGTGGAGCATGGGCTACCGCTACGCGTTCTGGAAGTTCCTCGCCGACCTGCGCGACGCGAACGACCGCGCCGACGAGGTGCTGCGCATGATCAAGCTCGACAAGAAGCGCGACGTGCAGGCGATGAACCTGACCTATGCCGAGCAGCGCGCGCTGGAGATCGGCATCACGATCGCCGGCGGCGCGAGCGTGATCCTGCTCGACGAGCCGACCGCCGGCATGAGCAAGAGCGAGACGACGCGCTTCATCCAGCTGATCCGCGAGGTGACGGTGGGCAAGACGCTGCTGACGGTGGAGCACGACATGGGCGTGGTGTTCGGCCTGGCCGACAAGATCGCGGTGCTGGTGTACGGCGAGGTGATCGCGTTCGACGTGCCGGAGGCGGTGCGGGCGAGTGCGAGGGTGCAGGAGGCGTACCTGGGCTCGGTCCTCGCGGCGCATGGGGCGTGACGATGCTGAAACTCGACAACCTGCATGCGTTCTACGGCAAGAGCCACGTGCTGCACGGCGTGACGCTGGACGTGAAGCCCGGCGAGATCGTCAGCCTGCTGGGCCGCAACGGCTCGGGCCGCTCGACCACCGTGAAGGCGATCATGGGGCTGGTCGACGGGAAGGGCTCGGTGCGCTGGGGTGGACGCGAGCTGCTCGGGCTGAAGGCCTTCGAGATCGCGCACCAGGGCATCGGCTACGTGCCGGAGAACCGCGACATCTTCCCGAAGCTGACGGTGCACCAGAACCTGCTGCTCGGCGAGAAGCGCGGAAAGCAATCGCCGCGCTGGTCGTTCGACGACATGTACGCGATGTTCCCGCGGCTGAAGGAGCGCCAGCACACCGAGGCGGGCGTGCTGTCGGGGGGCGAGCAGCAGATGCTGACGCTGTGCCGCACGCTGATGGGCGACCCGGACCTGATCATGATCGACGAGCCGACCGAGGGCCTGGCCCCGAAGATCGTCGAGCAGGTCGCGCAGTACCTGAACGAGCTGAAGCGGCGCGGCGTCTCGGTGCTGCTGGTCGAGCAGAAGCTGACCATCGCGCTGGAGATCTCGCAGCGCTGCTACGTGATGGGGCACGGGCGGATCGTGTTCGAGGGCACGCCGACCGAGCTGAAGTCGAACGCCTATATTCGCAAGGAGTGGCTCGAGGTCTGACCCGGACGCCGATCCGGGTTTGTCGCTGACGAGACATCACCCCGCCACGATTCCTTCCTAGAATCGAACGATCGTTCTATTCCCACTCTCCACCACCGGAGGACTCTGCATGAGCGCCACCTACGAACTTCGCGGCCCGGTTGCCGTGATCACGCTCGACAACCCGCCTGTCAACGGCCTCGGCTACGACACCCGCAAGGGCATCACCGACGGGCTCGACAAGGCCCAGGCCGACGGCAAGGTCAAGGCTGTCGTGATCACCGGCGCCGGCAAGGCCTTCTCGGGCGGCGCCGACATCCGCGAGTTCGGCTCGCCGAAGGCACTGCAGGAGCCGAACCTGCTGAGCGTGATCCTCGCGGTGGAGGCCTGCACGAAGCCGGTGGTCGCCGCGATCCACACCGTGTGCATGGGGGGCGGGTTGGAACTCTCGCTCGGCTGCCACTACCGCGTGGCCGCGCCCGGCACGCAGGTGGCGCTGCCCGAGGTCAAGCTGGGCCTGGTGCCCGGTGCCGGCGGCACGCAGCGCCTGTCGCGCGTGATCGGTGTCGAGAATGCGCTGAACATGATCGTCAGCGGCGAGCCGGTGAAGAGCGAGCTGCTCGCGATGGCGCCGGGGCAGAAGCTGTTCGACAGGATGATCGACGGCGACCTGCTCGCCGGTGCGGTGGCGTTCGCGACCGAGGTCGCAGACAAGCGGCCGTTGCCGCTGGTGCGCAACCTGAAGGCCGAGCATCCGAACCCCGACGCATTCTTCCAGTTCGCGCGCAACACCGTGGGCGCAATGTCGAAGAACTTCCCGGCACCGCTGCAGTGCGTCGAGACGGTCGCGGCCTCGGTCTACAAGAAGTTCGACGAAGGCATGAAGCAGGAGCGCGAGGCCTTCATCGCGCTGATGATGACGCCCGAGAGCCGGGCGCTGCGCCATGCCTTCGTGGCCGAGCGTGCGACGACCAAGATCCCCGACGTGCCGGCCGACACGCCGGTGCGCGACGTGAAGAAGCTCGCGGTGATCGGTGCCGGCACGATGGGCGGCGGCATCGCGATGAACTTCCTGAACGCCGGCATCCCGGTCGTGATGCTCGAGATGAAGCAGGAGGCGCTGGACAAGGGCGTCRCGATCATCCGCAAGAACTACGACGCGCAGGTCAAGAAGGGCAAGCTGAAGCAGGACAAGCTCGATGCCCGCATGGCCTTGCTGAGCACGACGCTGAACTATGCCGACCTGAAGGACGCCGACATGGTGATCGAGGCGGTGTTCGAGGACATCGGCGTGAAGGAGCAGGTCTTCAAGACGCTGGACGAGGTGATGAAGCCGGGCGCGATCCTCGCGAGCAACACCTCGACGCTGGACGTCAACAAGATCGCGTCGTTCACGAAGCGTCCGCAGGACGTGATCGGCACSCACTTCTTCAGCCCGGCCAACGTGATGAAGCTGCTGGAGRTSGTGCGCGGCGAGAAGACCGCGAAGGACGTGCTGACCACCGTGATGGCGCTGGGCAAGAAGATCAGGAAGACCTGCGTGGTGTCGGGCGTGTGCGACGGCTTCATCGGCAACCGGATGATCGAGCAGTACTCGCGCCAGGCCGGCTTCCTGCTGGAAGAGGGCTGCACGCCGCAGCAGGTGGACAAGGCCGTCGAGAAGTTCGGCTTCGCGATGGGCCCGTTCCGCATGGGCGACCTGGCGGGCAACGACGTGGGCTGGTACATCCGCAAGCGGCGCTACCTGGAGAAGCCGGACCTGCGCTACAGCAAGACTGCCGACCTGCTGTGCGAGATGGGCCGCTTCGGCCAGAAGACCGGTGCCGGCTGGTACGACTATGTGCCGGGCAAGCGCGATGCGATCCCGAGCGCGCTGGTCGACGGGATGATCGAGAAGCACCGGGCCGAGCTGGGCATCACGCCGCGCAAGATCAGCGATGACGAGATCGTGCACCGGCTGGTGTATGCGCTGGTGAACGAGGGCGCGAAGATCGTCGAGGAGGGGATCGCGCTGCGCGCGAGCGACATCGACATGGTCTACCTCACCGGCTACGGCTTCCCGCTGCACCGCGGCGGCCCGATGTGCTATGCCGACACCGTCGGGCTGTTCAACGTGGCCGCGGCGATGAAGCGCTTCGCGCAGAACCCGCATGACGACGCCGCGTTCTGGCAACCGGCGCCGCTGCTGGCGCGCCTGGTGGCCGAAGGCAAGACTTTCTCCTGATCAGGGGCACACACCATGACCAATGCAGTGATCGTTTCCACCGCCCGCACGCCGCTGGCCAAGAGCTGGAAGGGCGCCTTCAACATGACGCACGGCGCGACGCTGGGCGGGCACGCCGTGAAGGCGGCCGTCGAGCGCGCGGGCATCGCGCCGGCCGAGGTCGACGACGTGATCATGGGCTGCGCGACGCCCGAGGGCGCGACCGGCAGCAACATCGCACGGCAGATCGCGCTGCGCGCGGGCCTGCCCATCACGACCAGCGGCGTGACCGTGAACCGCTTCTGTTCGAGCGGCCTGCAGACCATCGCGATGGCCGCGCAGCGCATCATCGCCGGCGAGGGCGACGTGTACGTGGCCGGCGGCGTCGAGAGCATCTCGTGCGTGCAGAACGAGGCCAACCGGCACATGGGTGCCGACCCGTGGTTGCGCGAGCACAAGCCGGAGATCTACTGGAGCATGCTGCAGACGGCCGAGCAGGTGGCCAAGCGCTACAAGATCGGCCGCGACCGGATGGACGCCTACGGGGCGGCGAGCCAGCAGAAGGCCTGTGCGGCGCAGGATGCCGGCAAGTTCACCGACGAGATCGTGGCGGTCACGGTGACCGCGGGCGTGGCCGACCCGGTGATGGGGCTGCGCAGCAAGGAAGTGACGATCAGCGTCGACGAAGGGCTGCGCTATGGCACGACGGCCGAGAGCATTGCGGGCATCAAGCCGGCGCTGCCGGGCGGGCTGATCGCGGCGGGCAATGCGAGCCAGTTCAGCGACGGCGCGGGCGCCTGCGTCGTAATGAGCGAGGCGCTGGCGCAGCAGCGCAACCTGAAGCCGCTGGGGCGTTTTCTCGGCTTCGCGGTGGCGGGTTGCGAGCCGGACGAGATGGGCATCGGACCGGTGTTCGCGGTGCCGAAGGTGCTGAAGCGCCTCGGGTTGTCCGTGAAGGACATCGACCTGTGGGAGCTGAACGAAGCGTTCGCGGTGCAGGTGCTGTATTGCGCCGATACGCTCGGAATTCCGATGGACCGCTTGAACGTCAACGGCGGCGCGATTGCTGTCGGCCATCCGTATGGCGTCAGTGGTCAGCGCTTGACCGGCCATGCACTGATCGAGGGCAAGCGCCGTGGGGCCAAGCGGGTCTGCGTCACGATGTGCATCGGTGGCGGGATGGGGGCGGCTGGGGTGTTCGAGGTGCTGTGACCGTGTGTCAGGCGCGGGTGGGGAGGCTGTGGCGCGCCGTCGGGTGCGGTCCTCGCCCCTGGCGGGGCGAGGACTGCCCTGCGCTGGCTGGTTTCATGACCCGTCGCCCAAACTCCCGCCACTCACTTCGTTCGTTGTGGTCAAACAGTGGG
>NZ_JBFUCB010000392.1:0-5757 GCF_056405435.1 Rhizobacter sp. P1_G5
ACCTTCTGCAGGCCCGGGTAGAGGTAGGCGTAGTCGTAGCCGGCGCCGAAGCGCCTGTCCATCCGCTCGCGCACGCACTCGTTGACCGGATTGACCTGCGGCAGCCCGAGCGTCGCGACGAAGGCACCGATCAGGCGCCGGCCCGGCAGGTCGATGCCCTCGGCGAACGCCCCGCCCAGCACCGCGAAGCCGACCCCCTGCCCGTGCTCGGTGAAGCGCGCGAGGAACTGCTGGCGCGAGGCCTCGTCCATCGCGCGCGACTGCGCCCACTGCGGCACGCCCGGGTGCGTCGCCTGCAACAACGCCACCACCTGCTGCAGGTAGTCGAAGCTGCTGAAGAACGCCATGTAGTTGCCCGGCGACTTCTCGTACTGCCGCGCGATCAGCTCGACGATGGGGGCGAGCGAGTCCGCCCGCTGCTGCCAGCGCGTCGAGATGTGGCGCGCGATGCGCACCGACAGCTGCCGCGCCTCGAACGGCGACTCCACGTCGATCCACACGGTGTGCTTCGGCAGGCCCAGCGTGTCTTCATGGAAGCCCTGCGGCGTCAGCGTCGCCGAGAACAGCGTCGTCGTGTGCGCCGCCTCGAAGCGCCCGCGCAGGTGCGGCGCCGGGATCAGGTTGCGCAGGCACAGCGTCGAGCGAACCCGCGTGCCGTGGCGCTCGGCGATCGTCACGTCGACCTGCGAGTTCTCGTCCAGCAGCTCCAGCACCCGCGTCACGTGCAGCGCGTCGAAGTAGAAGCGCAGCAGCGGCGCATCGTTCGGCGACTGGCCGTCGGCGAAGTGCTCGCCGAGCGCCGCGATCGCGTTCTGCAGCGCATCGCGCCACGCCGCCGGCGGCTTCTCGTGCACCTCGAAATCGGCGGCCTGCGCCTTGTTGAGCGCATTCCACGCGCGGTGCAGGCGATCGAGCGCCGGCTTCACCGCGGGCGGCGCCTTGCTGCGCAGCGCGGCCACGTCGGCCTGCTGCAGTTCGGCCGAATACATCTTGCGGCCGCGTTCGAGCAGGTTGTGCGCCTCGTCGACCAGCACGCCGACGCGCCAGTCGTTCGCGAGCGTCAGGCCGTGCAGCATCGCGCCGAGGTCGAACCAGTAGTTGTAGTCGCCGACCACCACGTCGCTCCAGCGCACCAACTCCTGGCTCAGGTAGTAGGGGCACACCTGATGGGCCAGCGCCACCTCGCGCACGCGGGCCTGGTCGAGCGGGCTTCCGCTTGTGCCGACACCGCCGGCAAGCGCCGCGCTGCGCGCCGCCGGCAGCCGGTCGTAGAAGCCGCGCGCCAGCGGGCACGACTCGCCATGGCAGGCCTTGTCGGGGTGCTCGCAGGCCTTGTCGCGCGCGACCAGCTCCACCACGCGCAGCGGCGGTGCATCGGTGCCCCCGGTGATCAGCCGCAGCGCCTCCAGTGCGAGGCCGCGGCCCGGCGTCTTGGCCGCGAGGAAGAACAGCTTGTCGAGGCGCTGCGTCGGGCAGGCCTTCAACAGCGGGAACAGCGTGCCCACCGTCTTGCCGATGCCGGTGGGCGCCTGCGCGAGCAGGCAGCGGCCGGCCGTTGCCGCGCGGTACACCGCCTCGGCCAGCGGGCGCTGGCCGGCGCGGAACTCCGCATGCGGGAATCGCAGGCCCTGCAGCGCGGCATCGCGGGCGCCGCGGTGCGCAAGCTCCTGCGCCGCCCAGGCCAGGAAGCGCTCGCACTGCTGCTCGAAGAACTGCTGCAGCTCGGCCGCGCTGCAGGTCTCGCTGAACGCCGTTTCCTGCTGCGAAGCGACGTCGTAGTAGACGAGCGCGACGCGCAGCTTCGGCAGCTCGAACTTCTGGCACAGCAAGGCGCCGTAGATCTTGGCCTGCGCCCAGTGCAGGTGGCGGTGGTTGGCCGGCTGGCGCGCGAGGTCGCCGCGGTGCGTCTTGATCTCTTCGAGCAGGCCCTTGTCGGGGTCGTAGCCGTCGGCCCGGCCGCGCACCCGCAGCGCGCCGTGCGTACCGCTCAGGCTGACCTCCGCCTGGTAGCGCCCGCCGCGGCGCGAGGCCACCATCGCATGCCCGGCCATGCCCTCCTGCGCGGAAGGGCCGGGCGTGAAGCGCAGGTCGAGGTCGCCCTGCTTGGCCGTGAACTCGCACAGCTCGCGCACGGCGATGGTGTAGGTGGGGGTGTCGACGCTCATGGGCTCAGCGCGAGAGTGTCGCAGGCCGCGTCTTGTAAGGGGGCCGCGCCGTCGGATCGGTGCGCAGGATCGCCGTCGCCTGCTGCACGTGCGGCAGGTCGCGGATGAAGCTTTCGATGCGGCCGGCCTGCGCCTCGTCGCGCGCACAGCCTTCGACGTAGACCACGCGGCCCTGCACCGTGACCCACAGCGTGGTGTCGGGGAACGGGTTGCGCGCCTGCACCGCCTGCTGGATCGCCGACGCGATGTCCGCGTCGTAGGCATAGGCGTTCGGCCGGTCGCACTCCTTCGCGAGCCAGCAGGTCGTGCCCTTCTCGAGCCGGCGGTGCGCCTGCACGCGGCGGTCGGCCTCGTCGGTGAACGGGCCGGCGGGCAACGGGCAGTCGGGCAGCGCGGCGGTGATCGGGAAGAACGGATCGTTGAACCAGTTCTGCAGCGCGTCGGATGGCTGCGCTGCGCTGCCGGTCGCGAGCAGGAGGGCGGCTACGCCGATCGAGATGCGGTGCATCCCGTGATCCTAGAGCCTGTTGACACGGCGGGTTGCCCGTATGCTGCACTTTTGCGCAACCCGCGATGGAGGCGTCCGGTGGCCCAGCGCCTGTTCGTTCGACTCGACGAGGACCCCGTCCAGGGCCCGGAATCCGGCACGCCCGCGGACAGCCTGCGAACGCTGCCGCTGCCCGCCGCGTTGCAGCCCTTCGTCGCGCAGATGCTGCTGTACCGCGAGCGCTTCGCGCCGGGCCACGAGATCGTCGAACGCGTGATCCCCGATGGCGCGGTGCGCCTGGTCGTTCACTGGGGCGACGCGCCGGCGGCCGGGCCGCAGCGCAGCCTGCTCGCGATCGGGCCCTCGACCACGCCGGCCGTGCTGCGCCTGTCGGGCCGCATGGCCGGGCTCGCGATCACGCTGCGCCACGGCGCGGCGGCCGCGCTGCTCGGCGTGCCGGTCGGCGAGATCGCCGGGCTTGCGTTGCCGCTGCAGGCGCTGTGGCCGCGCGACGACGCACAGGCCCTCAGCGCCCTCGCCGACCTGGAAGACGACGCCAGCCGCGTGCGGCTCGTGCAGCAGGCGCTGTTGCACCGGCTGCGCCATCGGGCGGCAGGGGATCCGCGGCCGGCCGTGCACGCGCTGCGGCTGCTGACGCAGTCCGGTGGCCGGCTGCCGGTGCCTGCACTCGCCGCGCAGGTGGGCCTGGGCGAGCGTCGCTTGCAACAGGTGTTCGACACGCAGTTCGGGCTCTCGCCGCGCCGCTGGAGCCGGCTCTCTCGCCTGCACCGCTGCCTGCGCGATCTGCGCGTTCATCCGCAGCGCAGCTGGGCCGAGGTCGCGCTCGATGGCGGCTTCTTCGACCAGTCGCACCTGGCCAACGAGTTCCGCGCGCTGTGCGGCTGCACGCCGGCCGAATACCGGCGGCTCGCGGTTTCGGAATCTTCCAAGACCGCCGGCTGACAACTGCGCACCATGGCGCCGATCGAACCCAGGAGCCAGACGATGACGAACGACGACAACCCGCGCCCGCTGCAGGGCCGCGTGGCGGTGGTGACGGGCGCCAGCCGCGGCGCGGGGCGCGGCTGCGCGGTCGAGCTGGGCGCTGCCGGCGCCACGGTCTACGTGACCGGGCGCAGCACGCGCGCCCAGCCCGCGCAAAGCTACGGCCAGCTGCTCGGCCTGTCGGAGCTCGCCACCCTGCCCGGCAGCATCGACGACACCGCCGACGAGGTGACGCGCGCCGGTGGCCGCGGCATCGCGGTGCGCTGCGACCACACGCAGGACGACGAAGTGGCCGCGCTGTTCGCCCGCGTGCAGCGCGAGCAGGGCCGCATCGACCTGCTCGTCAACAACGCCTGGGGTGGCCACGAAACCTTCGACGGCGTGTTCAACGCGCCGTTCTGGGAGCACCCGCTCGCGCACTGGGATTCGATGATCGACCGCGGCGTGCGCAACCACCTGCTGGCCAGCCGCCGCGCCGCGCCGCTGATGGTGCGGCAAGGCCACGGGCTGATCGTCACGACCACCTTCTGGGACCGCGGCCACTACCTGCGCGGCAACCTGTTCTACGACCTCGCGAAGGCCGGCATGACGCGGCTGGCCTTCGGCATCGCCGAGGAATTGCGGCCGCACGGCGTGGCCTCGGTCGCGGTGTCGCCGGGCTGGATGCGCACCGAGTTCGTGCTGGCCGGCCACCACACCGACGAGGCGCACTGGCATGAGCGCCCTGCCCTCGCACGCACCGAATCACCGCGCTACCTGGGCCGCGCCGTCGCGGCGCTGGCGGCCGACGCGCAGGTGATGCGCCGCAGCGGCCAGGTGCTGCGCGTGGGTGACCTGGCGCAGGACTACGGCTTCACCGACATCGACGGCCGACGCGTGCCCGCCTTCGAGATGGATGAAGCGTCGCCGTGACTCAGTGAGCCGGCACCGCGTCGCCTGAGGCCGCCGCGGCGCCATTGTCGACCGCGGTCGGCGCCAGCAGCTTGCCGAACACCAGCTTCACCGCCAGCAGCGCCACGCCGGCACCGCCGACGAGCACCGCATGCAGGCCCCAGAACTGCTGCCCCGGCATCGTCTCGAGGAAGCCGGCCAGCCAGCCGACGAAGGTGTTGGCGAGGAACAGGTGCAGGTAGTAGGTGCCCATCATCAGCCCCTCGAGCTTGTGCGGTGCGGTGCGCGAGTACAGCGCCAGGCCCACCGGCATCACGTTGGCGAAGCCGATGTCGTTGAGCACCGCGTAGCCGATCGCCCAGCCGAAGCCGACCTTCTCGCTCGAGTGGTCGACGATGCCGGAGGCGATCACCAGCAGTGCCGGCGCGGAGGCGGCGATCAGCGAGCCGAGCGCCATCTTCGTGACCTCGTCGGGCTCGCGGCGGCGCGTGGCCCACCAGCGCCAGAACGCGATCGAACCGATCATCGCCGCGGTGCTCGCGGCCGCGTCGATCGCCTGCAGCCAGCTCACCGGCACCTGCCAGCCGAACAGCACCAGGTCCATGTACTTCTGCGACCACAGCGGGAACGCGTTGTTGTACTGCTGGTTGCCGACGACCGTCATCATCAGCACCGGGATCAGCGCGACCAGCAGCACCAGGCGGCCCTTCTCGGTGCCGGTCATCGGTGTGCGCGGCACGGCGGCGGCCTTGTCGGTACGGCGCACGCGCAGCGGCTCGGGCGGCAGGTGGCGCCGGCCCGCGAGGTACACGAACAGGCCGATCACCATGCCGACACCGGCGGCGCCGAAGCCCCAGTGCCAGGCCACCTTCTCGCCGAGCGTGCCGCAGACGATCGGCGCGACGATCACCGCGATCTGCACCGCCAGCATGAAGATCTGGAACGCGCTCGCGCGCCGCTTGTCGCCGGGCGCGTAGAGGTCACCGACCTGCGCCGCGATGTTGCCCTTGAAGCAGCCGACGCCGATCAGCAGGCACAGCAGCGCGAAGAAGAAGCTGGCCTCGAAGGCCATCAGGAAGTGGCCGGTGGCCATCAGCACCGCGCCGATCACGACCGTCTTGGTGCGGCCGAGCACGCGGTCGGCGAGCAGGCCGCCGAACAGYGGCGTCAGGTAGACGAAGCCCGCGTAGAGCCCGAACACGGCGGACG
>NZ_JBFUCB010000393.1:0-5749 GCF_056405435.1 Rhizobacter sp. P1_G5
TCGCCACTGTTTGACCACAGCGAACGAAGTGAGCGGAGGGAGTTTGGCGATGCACCGCCAAATGCCGCACTTCTCGTGGAGTCGGCCCGCCAGGGCCGACCGCCCCGGCATGAGCCTCCCGGCCATACCCCCAGCCGCAGCCGACGCGCACAGCAAGACCCAATCGGAGACCTGAAGAGATGTCCACCCTGACCCTGCGCGGCGTGCGCAAGAGCTACGAGAACAATGTCGAGGTGATCCGCGGCATCGACCTCGACATCGCCGATGGCGAATTCGCCGTCTTCGTCGGCCCGTCCGGTTGCGGCAAGTCCACGCTGCTGCGCATGATCGCCGGTCTCGAAGACATCGACCAGGGCGAGATCCGCATCGGCGGCGACCTCATCAACGAGGTGCCGCCCGCCGACCGCGGCGTCGCGATGGTGTTCCAGAGCTACGCGCTCTACCCGCACATGACCGTCGCCGAGAACATGGGCTTCGCGCTCAAGCTGGCCGGGCAGTCGAAGGACGACGTGAAGAAGGCCGTCGGCCGCGCCGCCGAGATCCTGCAGATCACGCACCTGCTCGAACGCAAGCCGAAGGCGCTCTCCGGTGGCCAGCGCCAGCGCGTCGCGATCGGCCGCGCCATCGTGCGCAAGCCGCGCGTCTTCCTGTTCGACGAGCCGCTGTCCAACCTCGACGCCTCGCTGCGCGTGCAGATGCGCATCGAGCTGTCGAAGCTGCACAAGGAAATCGGCAACACGATGATCTACGTGACGCACGACCAGGTCGAGGCGATGACGCTCGGCGACCGCATCGCCGTCTTCAACGCCGGCCGCATCGAGCAGGTCGGCACGCCGATGTCGCTGTACGAGCAGCCGGCCAACCAGTTCGTCGCCGGCTTCCTCGGTTCGCCGCGGATGAACTTCATTCCCTGCGTCGCCGCTGCCGCCGGCGGTGGTGCGGTGCAACTGCGCGTCGACCAGGCCGGCACGCTCAGCCTGCCCGGTGGCCTGCCCTCCGGCGCGTCGGCGCAACTCGTGCTCGGCATCCGCCCCGAACACCTCGGCATCGGCCGCGTCGAAAACGGCCTGGCCGCCCGCGTCGACCTGCTCGAACACCTCGGTGACTCGATCATCGTGCACGCCACGCTGCGCGGCACCGCCAACACCGTCTCGCTGCGCGTGCCCGCCGACCACGAAGGCCTCGGCGCCGGCCAGGACATCGGCCTCGTGCCGCAAGCCTCGCGCGCGCTGCTGTTCAGCGACMGCGGCGCCACCCTCGCCCTCCACTAGCGATCCCCCATGCACGCCCCGCTGCAAACGCCCTCCACCGCTGTCATGAAAACGATTTCGCAGCCGCTGCCGCGCACGTTTCCGACAGACCGCCCGGTGCCGGCTGCAGCGTCGCGTCCCCCGTTTTGGCCTGCCACTCCAAGGCCAAAAGCCGCCACTTCGGCGAACGACCTTTCTTCCACCCCAACAGGAGACCAGGAGACACCATGAACAAGAAACCTCTGTTCCTCGCGATGGCGCTTGCAGGCGCCGCCGGTTCGGCCGCCGCCGGTCCGGCCATCGATTTCTCGGGCTACATGCGCGCAGGCGTCGGCCTGAACACGCGCGGCGGCAACCAGGTGTGCTACCAGCTGGCCGGCGCCGACACCAAGTGGCGCCTCGGCAATGAATGCGACTACGTCGTCGAGCCGAACATCAACGCGAAGCTCGCCGAGTTCGAGGGATCCGACTGGCACGTGCACGTGATGCCGAGCGTCTACAAGGCCTGGGATGCCGGCCAGTCGCAGCCCGACGCGCTGACCACGCGCTTCGGCCAGATCTACACCTATGGCGACCACATCAGCCAGCTGGCCAACGGCAAGGTCTGGGCCGGCCGCCGCTTCTACAACCGCCTGCAGCTCGGCATCAACGACCAGTTCCTCGAGAACAACGACGGCAACGGCGCCGGCATCGAGGACATGGAGCTGGGCTTCGGCAAGCTCAGCGTCGCGTTCATGATGGACCCGAACTACGGCGTGCCCGGTGCCGTCAACGACACCTCGGTGAAGAACAACCGCTTCACGATCCCGGTGCGCCTGACCGGCATCAAGGACATCCCGAACGGCGACCTGTCGATCTACGTGACCGGTTCGATGCAGTCGAAGACCAGCGGCGCCAACGGCCAGGAAGCCGACAAGCAGCCGAAGGGCCTCGCGGTCGGCGCCTACCAGACCATCAACGGCACGCTCGGCGGATCGACCATCTTCGGCGCCAAGTTCGACAAGCTGGGCGAGACCAAGAACAGCCGCGTGGTGATCCAGCAGACCGGCAAGTTCGGCGAGGCCACCGGCTGGGATGCGATCGCCGAGTACCGCATCAACAAGCAGATCAACAACGCGGGCGCCGACGCCGGCAACAAGTGGTTCGCGCTCGGTGCCCGCGCCGACACCTACCTCGGCGGCCCGTTCCGCGCGCTGCTCGAAGTGGGCCACGACCAGGTCAAGCCGGATGCCGGCTCGAGCCTCGCGGCCAACGCCGGCAGCACCGGCAACCTGACGATGACGAAGATCACCGGCACGCTGGCCGCTTCGGCCGGCAAGGACCCGTGGTCGCGTCCGACCGTGCGCCTGTTCGTCACCCACGCGACGTGGAACGAGGCGGCACGCCTGAACCTGGGCGGCACCACGCAGGCCGTCTTCGGCGACAAGAAGGCCGGCACGTCCGTCGGGATCCAAGGCGAGACCTGGTGGTGATCGGCCCGGGCCGCCGCCGGACGGAGAGGTTTTGCCGCGGTTGGGGGATCGTGCTTGCCCGACTCCCCCGGTGTGCGGCCCGATCACGCGGGCTCGGCGCCTCGGCGCCGTGATCCGCGGGATCCCCACGGCGGTGGGGGTCCGAAGCGAGAGCGTTGGCCCGGCCCTGTGCCGGGCCTTTTTGCGTGCGGCCGGGCTTCAGCCGGCGAGCAGCCGGCCGTCGATCGCGATGCGCAGCGTGCGCACCGTCAGCACCGCCAGCACCGCCGTCAGGAACGCGAGCAGTGCGAGCGCGATCGCCTGCAGCGGCCAGCCACCGCGCACCGCGGCGTAGTGCAGCGCCGCGTTGCTCAGCGCCGCCAGCGGGAAGCCGATCGCCCACCACGCCGGCGCGAACGGCACGTCGCGGCGGAACACCTTGGGCGCCAGCACGAGGAAGATGAAGAGCGCGAAGTAGAAGAGCATCGACGCGAAGCGGTCGACCGCGCCGGTCATCGCGGTGTACGCGAGGAAGCCGACCGCGAACGGTCCGATCAGCACCAGCAGCGACGGCACCATCGCCCCCACCAGCGGCTCGTGATGCACCAGCCGCGACAGCACCAGCACCAGCAGCAGCAGCGCGATCACCGTGCCGAGCGCCATCGCCGCCCAGTTGAGCTCGGCCGCCCACGGCATCGGCATCTGCGCGCCGGTGACCGCGATGTCCAGCGTCGCGACGCCGGGGATCACCCAGGCCGGCACCGCGAGCTTCGCGTCGACGGCGCCGCGCAGCAGGCGCGACATCACCACCCCGCTCAGCGCGAAGGCGGCCGCGGCGCCCAGCGTCCACACCGCCACGGCCACCGCGCCGCTGTACGGCTGCAGCACCGCCGACAGCAGCAGCAACGCGATCACGATGGTGGCGAAGAAGTTGCCGGCCACCGGGTGGCGGAACTCCGCAGCGACCGCGTCCGGATGCCACGCGAGCTTGGCCAGGTACGCGAGGGCCAGCACGCCGAACACGATCAACGCGAAGGCACCGATCGCCTCGCCGATCACCGGCGGCGCACCGAACTGCCCGGCCGCCTGCCGCCACGCGAGCGCGAGGCCCGACAGGCCCATCACCGAGGCGAACAGGTTGACCGGCAGGTGGCGCACGCCGGGCGGATGCTTCAGAGGAAGAGCGGGCGGGATGGCGGAAGAGAGACGTGGCGTCGACGGGCTGGACATGCGAACTCCGATGGCTGGATTTGCCGGAGCGAGAAGTTTCAGCCACACTGGCCCGAGCCGTGCCGGCGATGCCCGCCGATTCCTGCCAAACATCCGAGAGCCTCTGCCATGCGTGTCGGAATCCTCGTCTTTCCGGGCGTCCAGCTGCTGGATGTCGCCGGCCCGTCCGATGTCTTCGTCGAGGCGGCGCGCCAGCTCGGCGATCTGCGGGCCTACGAGGTGCAGCTGATCGGCACCGAGGCCGGCCTGCTGCGCTGCGGCAGCGGCCCGCGCCTGCAGCCGGACGCGACCATCGCGACCCACCGCGGGCGCTTCGACACGTTGCTGGTGGCCGGCGGCCCGGCGGTCGAATCGATCACCGCGCGCGACGACGTGCGGCGCTGGCTGCAGCGCCACGCCAAGGCGGTGCGGCGCATCGGCTCGGTGTGCAGCGGCGCCTTCGTGCTGGCGGCGGCCGGGCTGCTGCAGGGGCGGCGCGTCGCGACGCACTGGAACTCGGTCGACCGCCTCGCCGCCGAGAACCCCGGCACCACCGTCGAGCCCGATGCGATCTACGTGAAGGACGGGCCGCTCTACACCTCGGCGGGTGTCACGGCCGGCATGGACCTGGCGCTCGCGATGGTCGAGGAGGACCACGGCCGCGAACTCGCGCTGCGCGTCGCGCGCGAGCTGGTGATGTTCCTGAAGCGGCCCGGTGGCCAGAGCCAGTTCAGCGCTCACCTGGCGGCGCAGACCGCCGAGAAATCAGGCATCCGCGCGCTGCAGGAGCACGTGCTCGCGAACCTGCGCGGCGACCTGTCGGTGCCGGCGCTGGCGGCGCGGGCCGGCATGAGCGAGCGCAACTTCGCGCGCATCTTCAAGGACGAAGCCGGCATGACGCCGGCCGAGTTCGTCGAGCTCGCGCGCATCGACGAGGCGCGCCGGCGCCTCGAGGCGAGCGACCTGCCGCTGAAGCGCCTGGCCGATGCGGTCGGCTACTCGAATGCCGACGCGCTGCGGCGCGCCTTCACGCGGCGCGTGGGTGTGGCGCCGCGCGACTACCGGCGGCAGTTCACTTGACGGGGCTGGCGCAGGCGGGATCCTGCGGCGGCACGATGGTCCAGAGGATGTCGTAGGTCGACGTGGTCGAGCCGCCGGGAATGAACGGCAGCATGTGCAGCGGCGGCGTGCCGGGCGGGGCCTCGTCGGCGCTGTGGAACAGCTGCACCGAGCCGGCGTCGCGCAGGGCCGCCAGGTCGACCCACGGCGACTTCAGCGGATCGCCCGACTCCAGCACGGGCGGGTTGCTGCCTGCATACACCGACACCATGCCGCCCTCGTAGGTCGGGCCGACCACGAAGCGCAGCGGGCACGACGTGGTCTGCCGCCATGCGGCCAGCACCGTGTCGGCGAGATGCTGCGCCGGGTAGAACTGGTCGGCCCGCCCGCGGCCGGCCACCGTCGACGGATCGACCACCGAGCGCGCATAGGCTGCCATCAACGCCAGGTGGATCGCGAGCGCCAGCAGGCACAGCCGCCGCAGCGTGGCCGCACCGACGCGCTTGCGCAGCAGCCAGGCAAACCACAGGCTGATGAACTGCACGCTCTGGAAGCCCCAGTGGTCCTGCAGGCGCACGCCGAACACCAGGCACATCACGACCAGCACCGCGAGCGGGAAGCCGAGCAGCCCGAACAGCCATGCGCGCCGCACGCGCGGCGGCACGACATCCGCAGGCGCTGCGGCGACCGGCGCGGCGCGCTGCCAGGCCACCAGCGCGAGCATCGCGACCCCCACCGGCACCAGCATCCGCAGGTGCACCGCGGTGAACGACAGCAGCT
>NZ_JBFUCB010000394.1:0-5738 GCF_056405435.1 Rhizobacter sp. P1_G5
GCCATGCGCCCAGGCGTAGTACACGCCCAGGCACGCGCAGGTGGCCAGGCTGCGCCAGAACGTCACCTCGAAGCTGCGCGCCGATTCGAGCTGGCGCGTCACCACGCCGGCGATGCTCCACATCAGCGTGACGAGCAGCATGCCCGCCACCGCCCGACCATGGGTCATGTCACTCGCTGCGGGAAGCACGCTTGCGATCGTGCTCCTTGAGGTGGCGCTTGCGCASGCGGATCGACTTCGGCGTGATCTCRACCAGCTCGTCGTCSKCGATGAACTCGACGCCGTACTCCAGCGTCAGGATGATCGGCGGCGTGATCTTGATCGCGTCTTCCTTGCCCSACACGCGGAAGTTGGTCAGCTGCTTCGCACGCACCGCGTTGACGATCAGGTCGTTGTCGCGGCTGTGGATGCCGACGATCATGCCTTCATACACCGGGTCGCCCGGCTTCACGAACATGCGGCCGCGGTCGTCCAGCTTGCCCAGCGCGTAGGTCACGATCTCGCCGTCGTCCTGGCTGATCAGCACGCCGTTCTTGCGGCCTTCGATCTCGCCCTTGTAGGCCTCGTAGCCGTCGAAGATGTTGCTGATCAGGCCGGTGCCGCGCGTCAGGTTCAGGAACTCGTTCTGGAAGCCGATCAGGCCGCGCGCCGGGATCTTGTACTCGAGGCGCACGCGGCCCATGCCGTCCGGCTCCATGTTGACGAGCTCGCCCTTGCGCTCGCCCATCGCCTGCATCACGGCACCCTGGTGCTGGTCTTCGACGTCGGCCGTCACCATCTCGATCGGCTCATGGCGCTCGCCGTCGACCTCCTTGAACACCACGCGCGGCTTGCTGACGGCCAGCTCGTAGCCTTCGCGGCGCATGGTTTCCAGCAGGATGGTCAGGTGCAGTTCGCCGCGGCCCGACACCTCGAAGATGCCGTCTTCGTCGGTTTCCTTGACCTTCAGCGCCACGTTGCTCTGCAGCTCGCGCTGCAGGCGGTCCCAGATCTGGCGGCTGGTGACGAATTTGCCTTCGCGGCCGGCCAGCGGCGAGTTGTTGACGCAGAAATTCATCGTCAGCGTCGGCTCGTCGACCTTCAGCATCGGCAGCGGCTTCGGGTCTTCGATGCTGGTCAGCGTGACGCCGATGCCGATGTCCTCGATGCCGTTGATCAGCACGATGTCGCCGGGGCCGGCTTCAGTGGCTTGCTGGCGCTCCAGGCCCTCGAACTTCAGCACCTGGTTGACGCGGGCGTTGAACGGCGTGCTGTCCGGGCCGCTGAACACGGCCACGTTCTGCATCGGCTTCAGCGTGCCCTGGTTGACCCGGCCGATGCCGATGCGGCCGACGTAGGTGGAGTAATCCAGCGAGCAGATCTGCAGCTGCAGCGGGCCGGCCGGGTCGCCCTCGTGCGCCGGCACGTGTTGCAGGATCGCATCGAACAGCGGCGCCAGGTCGGTGCCGGTCTCGCCGGTGGTGAGCGTGGCCCAGCCGTTCAGGCCCGAGGCGTAGATCACCGGGAAGTCGAGCTGCTCTTCGGTCGCGCCGAGCTTGTCGAACAGCTCGAAGGTCGCGTTGATCACGTAGTCGATGCGCGAACCGGGGCGGTCGACCTTGTTGACGACGACGATCGGCTTSAGGCCSAGSGCCAGCGCCTTCTTGGTCACGAAGCGSGTCTGSGGCATSGGGCCTTCSWSCGCATCRAYSAGCAGCASCACGCYGTCGACCATSGACAGCRCGCGCTCSACYTCRCCGCCGAAGTCSGCGTGSCCSGGGGTGTCGACGATGTTGAYGTGCGTGCCCTTCCACTCCACCGCGCAGTTCTTCGCGAGGATGGTGATGCCGCGTTCCTTTTCGAGGTCGTTGCTGTCCATCACCCGTTCGGTGACCTTCTCGTTCTGGCGGAAGGTGCCGCTCTGGCGAAGCAGCTGGTCCACCAGCGTGGTCTTGCCATGGTCCACGTGGGCGATGATGGCGATGTTGCGGATCTGTCGGGTCATGACGTGCTCTCTGCGTTCAAGGTGTCTTCAGGAGGCCTTGCACCTCCACCGGGCTCAAGAGCCTCGTCGAAATCAGTTCTCCGGCGTCGACCCGGCCGCTGCCGAGGAACGCACGGGGGTCGGGGCCGTACACGCGGACCTGCTCCGCGTCTGCCAGCGGCAGGCGGCGGCGCAGGCCGCTCAGGAAACGTCCGGCATCTTCGTCGCCGAGGCGCACCACCGGCCAGTCGGCCAGCAAGGCATCGGCGTCGAGCAGCGCGGCTTCGCGCTGCGCTTCGTCCATCCCGGCCAGCTGCTCCAGCGTGAGCGCCTGGCCGAGCGTCAGCCCGCCGGTCTCGGTGCGGCGCAGCGCGGCCAGGTGGGCACCGCAGCCGAGCGCCTCGCCGATGTCTTCTGCCAGCGTGCGGATGTAGGTGCCCTTGGAGCAGCGCACGTCCAGCGTCCAGCGTCCGTCGGCTCCGGCAGTGTCATCCTCGACGATGGCAATGCGATGAATCGTCACCGCACGCGCCTCGCGCTCGACCTCGATGCCGGCGCGCGCGTATTCGTACAAGGCCTTGCCGTCGCGCTTCAGCGCCGAGTGCATCGGCGGCACCTGGCGGATCGGGCCGGTGAAGCGCTCGATCGCCGCCTGCAGCTGCGCGCGCGTCACGTTCACCTCGCGCTGCAGCAGCACCTCGCCCTCGGCATCGGCCGTGGTGGTCGTGGTGCCCAGCTGCAGCGTGGCGCGGTAGGTCTTGTCGGCGTCGAGGCTGACCTGCGAGAACTTGGTGGCCGCGCCGAAGCACAGCGGCAGCAGCCCGGTCGCCAGCGGATCCAGCGTGCCGGTGTGGCCGGCCTTCTCGGCGCGGTACAGGCGCTTGGCTTTCTGCAAGGCGTCGTTGCTCGACAGGCCGAGCGGCTTGTCGAGCAACAGCACGCCATGGACGGCGCGCCGCGGGATGCGCGGGCGAGTGGCTTGCACCGGTCAGTCTTCCTTGGCCTGCGTCGAATTGGCCTGCTGGATCAGCGCGCTCAATTCGGCCGCCCGCTCGGTGGTGCGGTCGAAGTGGAAATGCAGCGTCGGCACGGTGTGGATCTGCAGGCGCTTGAAGAGGCCGTTGCGCAGGAAACCGGCGGCCTCGTTCAAGGCCTCCTCGCATTCCTTCACATCGCCCACCAGCAGCGAGAAGAACACCTTCGCGTGCGCATAGTCGGGCGTGACTTCCACCGCCTGCAGCGTCACCATGCCGATGCGCGGATCCTTCAGGTCGCGGATCAGCTCGGCCAGGTCGCGCTGGATCTGGTCGGCGATGCGGAAACCGCGGTTCGGGATGGCTCGTTTGTGTCGCATGTTCAAGGCTCCTGCTGGTTCGGGCGGGGCTCTTTCAAACACAAACCCCGCCGTCTTTCGGAGGGCGGGGTTTGGGGGAGAGACCCACTCCGCTTTACAGCGTTCGTGCCACTTCCTTCACCTCGAAGAACTCCAACTGGTCGCCCTCGGCGATGTCGTTGTAGTTCTTCAGCTTGATACCGCACTCGAAGCCTTCCTTGACCTCGCGCACGTCGTCCYTCAGGCGGCGCACCGACTCGACTTCGCCGGTGTAGACCACCACGTTCTCGCGCAGCAGGCGGAAGCGCGCGTTGCGGCGCACCACACCCGAGGTGACCATCGAGCCGGCCACCGTGCCGATCTTCGAAGCGACGAACACCGTGCGGATCTCTGCGGTGCCGATCACCTCTTCGCGCTGCTCCGGCGCCAGCATGCCGGTCATCGCCTTCTTCACGTCGTCGACCGCGTCGTAGATGATGTTGTAGTAGCGCAGGTCGACGCCGTTGCCTTCGGCCAGCTTGCGCGCACCGGCATCGGCACGCACGTTGAAGCCGATGATGACGGCCTTCGATGCGATCGCGAGGTTGATGTCGCTCTCGCTGATGCCGCCCACCGCCGCGTGCACGATCTGCACCTTGACCTCGGCCGTGCTCAGCTTGAGCAGCGACTGGGCCAGCGCTTCCTGCGAACCCTGCACATCGGCCTTGATGATCAGCGCCAGCGTCTGCGCTTCGCCCTGGCCCATGTTCTCGAACATGTTCTCGAGCTTGGCGGCCTGCTGCTTGGCCAGCTTCACGTCGCGGTACTTGCCCGAGCGGAAGGTCGCGATTTCGCGTGCACGGCGCTCGTCGGCCAGCACCATGAACTCGTCGCCGGCTTGCGGCACTTCGGTCAGGCCCTGGATCTCGACCGGCAACGACGGTCCGGCTTCGGTCGCCGGCTTGCCGTTCTCGTCCAGCATGGCGCGCACGCGGCCGTAGCTCGATCCGGCCAGCACCACGTCGCCGCGCTTCAGCGTGCCCGACTGCACCAGCACCGTCGCGACCGGGCCGCGGCCCTTGTCGAGTTGCGCTTCGATCACCAGGCCCTTGGCCGGAGCGTCCTTCGGTGCCTTCAGTTCCAGCACCTCAGCCTGCAGCAGCACTTGCTCGAGCAGCTGGTCGATGCCCATCCCGGTCTTGGCCGACACCGGCACGAACGGCGAATCGCCACCGAAGTCTTCCGGCACGACCTGCTCGGCCACCAGCTCCGACTTCAAGCGCTCGACGTTGGCCTCGGGCTTGTCCATCTTGTTCATCGCGACCACGATCGGCACCCCGGCCGCCTTGGCGTGCGCGATGGCTTCCTTGGTCTGCGGCATCACGCCGTCGTCGGCCGCCACCACCAGGATGACGATGTCGGTCGCCTTGGCACCGCGTGCACGCATCGCCGTGAAGGCCGCGTGACCCGGGGTGTCCAGGAAGGTGATCATGCCGCGCGGCGTGTCGACGTGATAGGCGCCGATGTGCTGCGTGATGCCACCCGCTTCACCCGCGGCAACGCGGGCACGGCGGATGTAGTCGAGCAGCGAGGTCTTGCCATGGTCGACGTGACCCATGACGGTGACAACCGGTGCACGCGGCAGTTCTTCGTGCACCGCCTCGGCCGCCGAATCCTCGAGGAAGGCTTCCGGGTCGTCCAGCTTCGCGGCGAACGCCTTGTGGCCCATTTCCTCGACGAGGATCATGGCCGTTTCCTGGTCCAGCTGCTGGTTGATGGTGACCATCTGGCCCAGCTTCATCAGCTGCTTGATGACCTCGGACGCCTTCACCGACATCTTGTGCGCGAGGTCGGCGACGCTGATGGTCTCCGGCACGTGCACTTCCTGGATCTGCTGCTCGGGCGGCGCGACGAAGCCGCTGCCCTGCCCGTCGTTGCGGTCGCCACGGCGGCCGCCACGCGGTGCACGCCAGCCCGGACGGGCCGCGGAATCGTTGCGGGTCTTCAGCGCGCGCTTCTTCGCGGCGTCATCGGCCCAGCTCGACGACAGCTTCTCGGACTTGACGGACTTCTTGTCGCCCGGCTTGTCGCCCGGCTTCGCGGCGGCCGTGGTGGTCGCAGCGCCCGGCGCGGCGGCCGGCTTGTGGATCGTGCCCTTGATGCCTTCCTTGCCGGCTTCCGGCTTCGGCGGCTCTTCCGGCTTCTTGGCCGTCAGCACCTTCTTCGGCGCGTTCATCATCGCGCGGATCGCGGCGGCTTCGTCCTCGGCGGCCTTGCGGCGCTTGGCCAGGTCGGCGGCGCGCTGCTTCTCTTCGTCGACGACGTCGGCGGCCTTGATCACGCGCAGTGCGGGCTTCGGGGGCTCGACCGGGGCCACGGGGGCGGCAGCAACGACGGGTGCCGCCGTGGGTGCCGGAGCAGCCTTGGCAGCGCTCGCCGCGGCCTTCGCGGCCGGGGCAGGCG